>CAYNBC010000169.1:0-1390 GCA_964395255.1 uncultured Sphingobacteriales bacterium
AAATCAGGCAATTTCACTCCACAAAATTCTTTCGTTTCGATGGGAATAGATATAATTACGAAGGTTTTTATTTTCCGGCAATGAAAGCTCAGGGTCATTGTTGAGCAAATTCATAGCAGCTTTGCGGGCCTGATTCAAGATGGCATGGTCAGCCGAAAGGTCAGCCAGTTTAAAAGGAATGAGACCGCTTTGCTTTGTGCCAGCCAGGTCACCGGGCCCCCTCAGCTTTAAATCTACTTCGGCTATTTTGAAGCCATCGTTGGTGTTGACCATGGTTTGCATTCTAATTTCGGCATCGTTGGTTAATTTATCACCCGTCATCAGAAAGCAATAGCTCTGAGCATGGCCTCTTCCAACTCTTCCTCTTAGCTGGTGCAACTGGGCAAGACCAAATCTTTCGGCACTTTCAATAACCATAACAGAAGCATTGGACACATCAACGCCTACTTCAATAACCGTTGTAGACACAAGAATATCCAGATGTCCTTCTTTAAAGAGCTTCATTACTTGCTCTTTATCTTCAGCTTTCATTTTTCCATGAACAATACCGGTTTTGTACTCAGGAAAAGGAAATTCCCGGGTTATAACATCATATCCATCCATAAGGTTCTGGTAGTCCAGTGCAGCCGACTCCTCAATTAAGGGATAAACAATATAAATCTGTCTGCCTTCTTGAATTTTTTTTCTGAGGAATCCGAACAATTTGAGTCTCTGGTGTTCATACAGGTGATAGGTGATGATTTGCTTTCGCCCAGGGGGCAATTCATCTATAACCGATACATCCAGGTCGCCATAAAAAGTCATGGCTAATGTACGCGGAATGGGTGTAGCCGACATAACAAGGACATGAGGGGGGTGAGGGTTCTTTTTCCAGAGCCTGGCTCGCTGGGCAACTCCAAAACGATGTTGCTCATCAATAATAACCAGTCCGAGATTTTTAAATTGAACCCAGTCTTCAATAAGTGCATGTGTACCAACGAGAATATCAATATTTCCGTTTAACAGATCTTCATTTAATTGTTTGCGGGCTTTAGCCTTAGTGGTTCCAGTAAGCAGGGCAATGTTCACACCCAGATTTTGGGTTAATCCTGATAAGGTTTCGAAATGTTGATTTGCAAGGATTTCTGTGGGAGCCATTATGCAGCTTTGAAATCCATTATCTTTGGCCAGGAGCATAATCATGAGCGAAACAATGGTTTTTCCGCTCCCCACATCTCCCTGTAATAGGCGGTTCATTTGTTTTCCGGATTTCAGGTCCTGACGCATTTCACGAATTACTCTTTTTTGAGCCTCTGTAAGTTCAAAGGGTAAAAACTCTTTGTAAAAGCGATTGAAATACTCACCCACTTTTTCAAATACAAAACCTTTTCTTGATTTTTCGCGGAGATGT
>CAYNBC010000169.1:1400-2297 GCA_964395255.1 uncultured Sphingobacteriales bacterium
AAAAACAATTCTTCAAACTTAAAACGATACCTTGCTCTGTCAGCAGATTTTAAGTCAGAAGGGAAATGGATATTTTCGTAGGCTTCAGCCCTTTCCATAAGAAGGTAATCTTTTATTATATCCGGAGGTAGAAACTCTTTAATTTGATGTTTAATTTCCGGAATGAGGCGTTGAGTGAGGCGGGCTATTCCTCTCGAATTCAGGCCGTGGGAAGTTAGTTTTTCTGTGGTACTGTAAACAGGTTCAAATTTGCCCCATTTTTCCATGTCCAGGTCAGGACTTACTTTTTCCATTTCCGGATGAGCTATGGAATAGGAATCCCTGAAAACCTGAGGTTTGCCAAAAATGATGTATTCGGTATCTTCCTTAACGCTTTGCTTTATCCATTTCAAGCCTTTAAACCACACCAGTTCGATACTACCTGTTGAATCATAAAAAACAGCTGTAAGGCGTTTATTTTTTCCAGCGCCCTGTTCCTGCAATCCGCTAATTTTTCCTTTTAACTGGACATAGCTGTCCGTATCTTTGATACTGGAAACCGTAATGATTCTTGTTTTGTCGACATAACGGAAAGGTAAATAATTCAACAAATCTTCGAAAGTATGGATGTTTAATTCTTTTTTCAGCAGTTCAGCCCTTTTAGGCCCAATACCTTTTAAGTAAGTGATGTCGGTATTCAAATCTCTGGATGGCTTCATGGGGACTTTTCATTTCCACTGTAAAGAAGCTATAGTAGTGTCAATATCTGGTTTGAGAAAGTCAAGGACAACATTAATACTGTCGTATTTAACTTCCCTGTCAAAATAAAGAGCGCCTCTTAAAAAATGCCGGGTTGAATCGGTCAGATAAAATTGATAATAAGAAGCGGGATTTCCTTTTAATTGATAAAAAATACCC
>CAYNBC010000169.1:2307-5556 GCA_964395255.1 uncultured Sphingobacteriales bacterium
CCCCATACCCTATGTGAGGGAATCCGGATAGGTATTTCATCGATTTGACTGGACTTAATCGTATGTTTGAAGACAAAAGCACGTGCTTCTTCGGCTAATTCATAGAGTGTTTCAGGATTGTCAAAAGTTTTGTATGTTAAGTGCAGCCGTGCACCAAAAGGTTGATAAACAAGATTTACCCAGCAATTTTCTGCATTTTTGGATTGATCCGGCTCAATATAAGAATATACAGGAATACGGAAGCTGAAAGGGCAGGTTGTATCAAAATACATATATTTTTTTTCAGGAAAATAAATTCTGAAATAAGCCCGGGGGAGAGGTGTATGGCTTCTTTTGCAGGAAAAAAAAGCACCTGACACTACAACAAGAATAAATAATAAAAACCTTGTTTTTAATTTCATAAAGCAAAAATATATAAACCGGTTCTATTTTATGGATAGCTTTTGAATAAATGAAGGTAGGGGGAAAGGTTTTTTAAAAATTGTTGATATTTGCGCAAAATTTTACCCATGCGAAAATACGCTGAATACGAGAATTACGACCACAAGCTTATCGAAGAAAAAGTAAAAAAGTTCTGGAAAGAGAATAATACTTTTGAAAAAAGTATTGAAGAGAGGGAAGGACATCCACCTTTTATATTTTACGAAGGACCTCCTTCGGCCAATGGTATGCCAGGTATACACCACATGCTTTCACGAACTTTAAAAGATATATTCTGTCGTTATAAAACACTGAAAGGATTTCAGGTAAAAAGAAAAGCCGGCTGGGATACCCACGGATTGCCGGTTGAAATTTCTGTGGAAAAATCACTGGGAATAACCAAAGAAGATATCGGTAAGAAAATATCCGTTGAAGAATTTAACAAAGCATGCCGAAGCGATGTATTGAAATATAAAAATCACTGGGACGACCTGACCGTAAAAATGGGTTACTGGTTAAATCTTGATGACCCCTATATTACCTTTGACAATAAATACATCGAATCGGTCTGGTGGCTTTTGAAAAAGCTTTATGAAAAAGGGCTATTATATAAAGGCTATACCATTCAACCCTATTCGCCTGCAGCAGGAACAGGATTAAGTACCCATGAACTGAACCAACCCGGTTGTTACAGGAATGTTAAAGATACAACGGCTGTTGCCCAGTTTAAAGTTATCAGAAATAAGGAATCGGAAAAACTGTTTAAGCTTACCGATACTGAGGTTTATTTTCTGGCATGGACAACCACTCCCTGGACTTTGCCTTCCAATACTGCATTGGCAGTGGGTAAAGATATTGAATATGTGCTGGTTAAAACCCGGAATCCTTATTCGGAAGATTTTATTACTGTGATACTGGCCAGGGAAAGGTTGCAGGAGTATTTTAAACCCGAAGGTGAGCAACTGGAGCTTCATCAATTCAAAAAAGGTGATAAAGTTTTACCTTACCGTGTTCTGGCAAGTTTCAAAGGTGAAGAACTTCAGGGAATCCGTTATGAACAGTTGCTACCCTACGCACAGCCTGATGACGGTGATGCTTTTGTTGTGGTTACAGGTGATTTTGTTACCACAGAAGAAGGTACAGGTATTGTACATATTGCACCCAGCTTTGGTGCTGACGATATGAAAGTAGCCAGACAATATGGACTGGGTTCCCTGACACTGGTAAACAAAAAAGGCCAGTTTACGGAAGAAATGGGAGAATTTGCAGGTCGCTATGTAAAAAGTGAATATTACCCGGATGACCACCCACTTCGTAATGAAAATGTAGATGTAGACCTGGTTGTGAAATTGAAACAGGAAAATAAACTATTTAAAACTGAAAAATACGAACATTCATATCCTCATTGTTGGCGCACCGACAAACCTGTTTTGTATTATCCTCTGGATTCATGGTTTATCAAAACGACAGCTTTAAAAGAACGACTGATAGAATTAAACCGAACCATCAACTGGAAACCTCAATCTACAGGGCTCGGAAGATTCGAAAACTGGCTGGAAAATCTGGTGGATTGGAATCTTAGCCGTACCCGTTATTGGGGCACTCCACTCCCCATTTGGCGTTCTGAAGATGGGGAAGAAAAATGTATCGGTTCCCTTGAAGAACTCAAAAATGAAATTGATATTTCGATAGAAAAGGGATTTATGAAATCTTCACCTTTTGAAGATTTCGTACCCGGAGATTATTCGGATGAGAATTACCATAAAATTGATTTGCACAGACCCTTTGTAGATGAAATTGTTCTTGTTTCGAGCAAAGGAAAACCCATGTACCGGGAACCTGACCTGATTGATGTATGGTTTGATTCGGGTGCCATGCCCACAGCCCAGTATCATTATCCATTTGAGAATCAGAATCTGGAAAATTATTTCCCAGCCGATTATATTTCAGAAGGTGTTGACCAGACACGGGGTTGGTTTTTCACCCTGCACGCTATTGCTACGATGGTCTTTGATTCAGTGGCATTCAAAAATTGTCTCTCTCATGGTCTGGTTCTTGACAAAAATGGAAACAAAATGTCCAAGCGGCTGGGAAATGCCATCGACCCCTTTGAAGTCATGGAAGATTATGGGGCCGATGCTGTTAGATGGTACATGGTAACTACCGGACAGCCCTGGGATAATTTGAAATTTGATGTCCATGGAGTTCAGGAAGTCAGAAGAAAATTCTTTGGAACTCTCTATAATACCTATGCTTTCTTTGCCTTGTATGCCAACATTGATGGTTTTACCTACAAAGAAAAGGATATTCCTTATATTGAACGGCCAGAACTTGACCGCTGGATTTTATCCGAATTAAATACCCTTGTCAAAACGGTACATGAATTTTACGAAGATTATGAACCGGCACGTGCAGGCCGGGCCATCCAGAACTTTGTCATCGAACACCTGAGCAACTGGTATGTCAGGTTGAGCAGGAGAAAATTCTGGAAAGGAGAATATGATAAAGATAAAATTTCGGCATATCAAACACTTTATCGCTGCCTGGAAACCGTAGCTCAGCTCATGTCTCCAATTGCTCCCTTTTATGCCGAACAATTATTCAGGGACTTGAATTCTGTTACATTACGGAATGACTATCCATCGGTACACCTTACTTATTTCCCTGAATGGCATGAAGAAGAAACGGATAAAGACCTGGAAGAAAGAATGCAGCTAGCACAAAAAGCTTCTTCCATGATACTTTCATTGCGCAAAAAAGAAAATATCAGGGTAAGGCAACCCTTAAACAAAGTTTTGATTCCAGCCTCCAGCAAGCATTTTGAAGAAC
>CAYNBC010000170.1:0-5543 GCA_964395255.1 uncultured Sphingobacteriales bacterium
AACAATATCAAGAATAAAATAAGTGAAAATAGAATTGTTTTGAGGGTATGATTCTATGTAGAATATTGCATGGAATAAAAAAATTTACTGCTAAACGAATGATATTTTATAAAATTGTAAATATAAACACATTTGAATTTTCAAAAAAGGATGTATAAGATTTTAACTTCAATAATAGTATTTGTTCTCATAATAATAAAACCGGCAAATGGACAGGACCCCACCTTTACCCAATTTTATGCCAATCCATTATTTATCAATCCAGCTTTTGCCGGAACGGCTAACGGTGCACGCTTTGTTGCCCATTACCGTAACCAATGGCCATCGATATCGGGAAATTATGTTACCTATACTACTTCTTATGACCAGCATTTCGATGCTATCGGAGGAGGTATAGGTCTCCAGTTTTTATACGATAAAGCCGGGGATGGCGATTTAACTACTACTTCAGCATCATTTGTTTATTCTTACCACTTAAATGTTTCTCCAAAATTTACCATCAAAGCAGCTTTACAAACCGAAGTTTCTCAAAAATCCATCGATTTCAGCAAATTACTTTTCGGGGATATGATAGACCCTATAAGAGGGTTCATTTATGACACCCGGGAAAACTTACCCGCAGATGGTAGAGGAGAAATAAAACCTTATCTGGATTTTGCTGCTGGAATTCTAGGATTTACCAAAACCTATTATGCAGGCTTTGCGGTACATCACATCAATAAGCCTTCCATTTCATTTCTGGAATCGGATAAAAGTTTGCTTGAGCGAAAAATTACCGGACATGTAGGTATGATGATTCCACTTGAAAAAGTAAGACAACCCAAAAACTTTTTTTCCCCGAATCTTTTATTTCAAAAGCAAGGAAATTTTATCCAGATAAATCTGGGTGCCTATTACATCAAAGACCATTTTTTAACAGGTCTGTGGATGCGTCAGACCTCGGCCAACATGGATGCATTCATACTTCTGGCGGGAGTTATCAAAGACCCTTTGAAGATTGGATATAGCTATGACATTACATTTTCACAGGCAAGAATAGGAGCCAAAGGTAGCCATGAACTTTCTCTTACACTTCAATTTAAACCCTACAAAAAGGCTCCTTCAGTGAAGTGGAGGAAATTATTTTGTCCCAGCTTTTAAAAGTTATTAAAATTTTTCTTATAAATTTGCGTTAAGTTGAGGTAATTGAAAAAAAATTAACATGAAAAAAACTTGGATAGTAGTACTTTCTGCTCTTACAGTTTTTATTCTGGCCTCTTGTAGTAAAGAAAGGTCTCATACTACGGGTTGGAAATATAACGATGAAAAATGGGGAGGTTTTGAAAAACACGAATATGCCGGACAGGAAACTGGCCCTGGCCTCGTATTTATTCAGGGTGGTACCTTTACCATGGGTCAGGTCGAATTTGACTTGCACCGTGAAATGAATGCTCTTCCCCGCCAGGTAACTGTTTCTTCTTTCTACATGGACGAAACAGAGGTTACCAACATTGATTACAGGGAATATTGCTACTGGCTGTTAAGAGTATTCGTGGATTACCCTGAAGTTTATGAACACGCCCTACCCGATACCAACTGCTGGAGAGATAAACTGGCATATAACGAGCCCATGGTGATGTATTATTTCCGTCATCCCAATTTCAATGATTATCCGGTTGTTGGTGTTAACTGGATTCAAGCTTCAAGTTATGCTTCCTGGCGTACCGACAGGGTGAATGAAATGATTATGATTCGTGAAGGCTTTTTAAAACCCAATCCTGATCAGATTAATGAAGATAACTTCAATACAGAGGCATATCTTGCCGGGCAATATGAAGGACTTGTTAAGAAAAAAGTAAAAAGCTATAAAAAAGGACAAAAAGGTAGAAGAGTACGGATGGAAGACGGTATTTTACTTCCTGCTTACCGCCTGCCTACCGAAGCTGAATGGGAATATGCTGCCAAAGCCGAAATAGGAGATGCCTTATTTGAAAATGTAAATACAAGAAGAATTTATCCATGGTCAGGCCTTTCTTTAAGAATCCAGGAAGGCAAATACAAAGGAAAATTCGCACTTAACATGAGGCGCGGCCGCGGTGACCTCATGGGTATTGCCAGCGAGCTCAACGATGCAGCTTCCCGTACGGCTCCTGTTAAATCCTACTGGCCCAATGACTATGGCCTGTACAATATGGCCGGCAATGTTTCTGAATGGGTCATGGATGTGTACCGCCCTCTTTCCCTCGAAGATGTAACCGATATCGATCCCTTTAGAGGAAATGTTTTTCAGGTGGCCGCCAAAGACGAAGATGGATACCTGCTTGAAAAAGATAGCCTCGGACGAATTATTTATCGCGATGTCACCCTTGATGAAAACATGAACCGTAGAAACTATAAAGTAGCCGATAACATCGGTTATCTCGATGAAATGAATTATCAACAGGGCGACCAGATGTATGATTACGGTGTGTCTTCTTTGATTAACAATAAAGCAAGGGTTTATAAAGGTGGTTCATGGAACGACAGGGCATACTGGCAATCACCCGGAGCCAGAAGATTTCTTGATGAAGAACAATCACTTCCTACACTTGGCTTCCGCTGTGCTATGGTAGCTGTAGGCGATGCCAAAAGACACTCTCGTAATTTTTAATGTGACTTTTAAAAGCGCAAATTATGAATTTAATAAAGAAAATTGTTTTATCGGCTATTGTGATTTTGCTGATGGCCGGAGTTCAACCCTCTCATGCACAGTTTTTTTATGGTGCTACAGCAGGTTACCTTAACTCAACAGGATACGGCAATGATGTTTTTGGCGGAATGAATTACATGGGTGGTATTTCTGCTGGGTTAACCATGGGATTTAAAATTGTTACCGACTTCAATGTACAGTGGGACCTTGTATACAGTACCAAAGGCTTTAATCAGAAATTCATTATCAAAGACCTTATAAACGCTTACGAAAACGATACAATTCAAATTCTTCGTACCGTTACCAAACAACATACAAACCAGTTGAAGTTAACCTATGTGGAAATGCCTCTTTATTTGAAAAAATCTTTTTCTTTTAAGGGAGGTGTGTTTCCCTACGACAGAACCATCAGTAAGTGGGATTTTGATATTCTCGTAGGACCCTATGTAGGTTATTTGCTGGGGTCTACAGCATCTTTAAAAGCAACCCGTCAGGTAACAAAAGAATCTGCTTACGGAGTTACAACAGGCGAAGTAACCGACACCGCTTCCACATTTATGATAGGACAAAAAGTATCGGCTGTTTTAATGTCATCTTCCGATACAGCCTCTCAGGCAACATTACTGGCTTTACTACCCAAAGATTCGCCTTCTCTTAGTGGTGGTCTTAATTCTATTGATGTTGGATTTACTGTAGGAGCAGGTTTTAGCCTGGAAGTAAACGAAACTTCTAAAATCTTTATCAATGCACGCTATTCCATGGGATTAATGACCATTGATAAAACCTATTTTAACAATGTTACCTATCAATTTATTCCGGATAATGCAGGCCCTTACCTGATAAACGGAAATAATTACTCAACGGTAGAATCGCGAACCAAAATTGACCTGAAAAACAAAGGATTCGGAATTTATTTCGGTTTTATTCATTATTTAGGAATGAATATTTGAGAATCAGAAAAATAAAAAAAAAAAAAGCGGGTCAAGTACCCGCTTTTTTTTTATCCCATTTGCCATAACTTAAAGGCAAAATGGCTTTTATTATTTTTAAATTTATGTTCGATAAAAAGAAATAAATACGGATATTTGCAGTGCTTTTCGGGGTGTAGCGCAGCCCGGTTAGCGCGCTTGACTGGGGGTCAAGAGGTCGGGAGTTCAAATCTCCCCACTCCGACTTAAAAAGCCGACCTTTCCGGTTGGCTTTTTTTATTTCTTATCATTATCAAAGCCGATTCGCTTAGCTAATTGGTGAGATTGCTAAATAAATTGACAGGAGGGAACACCTTTTATCAGCAAGTACTTTCCCAAACATTTAACTCTCTAACTTTCCATACTCTGTTCAAAGTTCTTATTTCTTTTCGATGATAATTTTTACATTCCAATTCTGAATGTTTAAAATGTATGTTCCAGCCAACAGTCCTTTTAAATTTATGAGGTTGTTTTCATCTATTGTTCCGGACTTAATTAATTTACCTGTCGTACTTATAATTTTATATTTCGAATTCGGTTTTAAGTTATTGGTTACGCAAAGGTAAGTATTTGAAGGGTTTGGATATATGAACATTTTATTCGATTCATTGTCATAAAAATGATAATAATTAATGCCCTGCGTTTGAGTAAGTGGAATAACAAAAGTGGTTATGCTCATTGCATGAAGGTTTACAGAAAAGGAACCGTTAATGGGTGCTGAAATGTTTTCCAATAATGTTGTGTTGTAATCAGGATTATCGGAAGTTACATATTGCAGAATTGAAGAAGATGAGGGAGGACACGAAAAAGTTACATTGTGCAGAATTGTATGTGTGTCATTAATGGCTACAAGCACCAATGTATCATGCCGTGGACTAAGATAACCTGATACAAATAAATGATCGTGGTTGTCAGTTACGGCAACTCTTTTATATCCAGATTTAACAAAGTTTACAAATTGTTTGAAGCCGTAATATCTTTTTGGAATAATTACACCTTTATTATCCCATGCTACAAGACCGGATGTCTTTCCGTTTACCAGAGGTTCATATAAAGCATGCATCATAAATGCAGTTGCATTTGCTTCGGTAAAACTTCTATGTATCCATTTGGCTTGGGTAACGGCATTTTGAGAAGAAAAGTCGGATGAGTTAAAAGAAGAAACCTCGGTTATCCAGATGGGCTTATTCTGACTTATATTTTTTAGTTTTGACCAGTTGGCAGTATTATCCTCGTCCATATAGTTGTGAGTACCAATTATATCAACACTATTAGTAGCAATTGGATCTGAGAAAATACCTCCTGCGGAAGGGTCTAAAAAATAAATAGTGTTTTTAACCGAAAGATCTCCGATATTAAAATATTTGTTAGGGGGAATAAAGGATGTATCGCTTACGGCTATACAATCAGGAGAAATAATATCTACATGATGCAATAAATTAAGATTTTCAAGTCCATCTAATCTTTTGCGTAGCAGTATATCAATATCTTTTACCTGGTTTCTGGACGATGAAAGAGATTCATAGAAGGTAGCTACTCCGGGCTCGTTGAACGGACTTATGGATTTTATCGTGATGTTATAGCGTGATTTCATTCCTCTTAAAAATGCAGCGATGTATTCCGTAAATTCATGATACATATCTGGTAAAATTGTATCCCCCCAAACTACACTGTTATTTGCCTTTTGCCATGCAGGAGCTGAGTTGTTGCTCGCTGTAATATAATTTATTCTATGGTTACTCTTGGCTATTGCCCTTTTGATAGCGTAAATATCTTTAGTGATATTTTCATAATAATTCCAATCGAGTTTTGTTGTGTCGAGGAAAATAGGGCTATTATTATCATTAGCCGGCTCAATACCTGGATGGCACATGATGCGAATCATATTTATATGAAGTTCTTTGAAA
>CAYNBC010000171.1:0-415 GCA_964395255.1 uncultured Sphingobacteriales bacterium
TGTCTTAACATTGTATTCCATTATCCTTTTTTTAATAATAGATTCATCTTTATCATCCAGCCTGTTTTCCTGTTTAGCACGAAGGCTTAAACGCTTAAAAATTTCCTCTTCAGGAATCAACAATTTAATAACAAGATTAATTTTTTCACCTATATCGTCAAGGTACTGTTGAAGTTGATAGGCCTGGTCAAGTGTCCGTGGATAGCCATCAAATAAAAATCCCTTAGAGTCAGAACTTACATTGTCAATTTTTTGTTTTACAAGTTGATTCACAATTTCATCAGGAACTAATTTTCCAGCTTTGATAATTTCAATGGTTTTTAATCCAATATTTGATTTTTTTTCAATCTCGTCACGCAACAATTGACCGGTTGAAATATGCTCAATTTTGTATTTGTTTTTAATCAACTCAGCC
>CAYNBC010000171.1:425-5538 GCA_964395255.1 uncultured Sphingobacteriales bacterium
ACTTTGCAATTTTGAATGTGAAATATTTTCATTAAAAAATTTTTGCATTTTTCTTGCTAAAAGAGGCAAAATCAGAGTGCTTTTATTTGAAATTTTTTATATTATATTTGCGCAAAATTTAAAAAGGCTAAATTATGTATTGGACACTGGAATTGGCCTCTTATTTAATTGATGCTCCATGGCCGGCTACAAAAGACGAATTGATAGATTATGCCATCCGGACAGGTGCCCCTCTTGAGCTCGTGGAAAATCTCCAGGAACTGGAAGATGACGGTGAACCTTATGAAAGTATTGAAGAAATTTGGCCTGATTATCCAACGCATGATGAGTTTTTCTTTAATGAAGATGAGTACTGATTAGTACCCTTTTTTTATAAATTTCTGTAAATTCGTACATATTCAAATCTAAGGTGATGGAATACAATAAATTGGTTCTTGTACGTCATGGGGAAAGTCTCTGGAACAAAGAAAATCGTTTTACCGGATGGGTAGATGTTGATTTAAGTGATAAAGGTATCGAAGAAGCCCACAAAGCCGGCCAGGTACTCAGAGAAAATCATTACGAGTTTGATATCGCTTATACTTCGGTGCTCAAACGGGCTATTCGTACACTCTGGATTATTCTTGACGAAACCGACCAGATGTGGATTCCTGTTGTTCGAAACTGGCGACTGAATGAAAGACATTATGGAGGGTTAACCGGCTTGAATAAAATTGACACCGTTAAAAAATACGGTGAAGAGCAGGTTATGAAATGGAGACGGGGATACGATGTCCTTCCTCCACCCATGGACATTAATCATGAATATTATGCCGGTAATCACCGGATGTATGCATCTTTAAAACCCAATGAATTTCCCCTGACCGAATCTTTGAAACTCACCATTGACCGATTAAAACCCTACTGGGATGATGTTATTACTAAAGATATTAAAGAGGGAAAACGCGTTTTAATTGTTGCTCATGGTAACAGTTTAAGAGCAATTATCAAGATTCTTGACAATCTTTCAGAAGAAGAAATTATGAAAACCAATGTTCCCACTGGAATCCCGCTGGTTTATGAGCTGGATAAAAACCTAAATCCAATAAAACATTATTATCTGGGTGACCCCGAAGAAATTGAAAAAGCTATAAATTCGGTTAAAAATCAGATTAAAGCTAAATAATTTTCCTTGCTTTCGCAAATCGGTATTTGCCGTTAATATCTGTTCTTAATTCTACTTCGCTCCAGCCTTCTTCAATGAGATAATGTTTTATCTGTTCTCCCTTTTTTTCATTTATTTCAAATAAGAGATAACCATTCTTTTTAAGATGTTTACGTGCATGATAGCTTATTGCCTGGTAAAAAATTAATGCATCCTGGTCAGGAACAAACAGAGCAACCTCAGGCTCATATTTTCTTACATTTTCATCAAGCATTTCTTTTTCCGACTGCAAAACATAAGGGGGGTTGCTTATAATCAGGTCAAATTCAGGCAATTCATCCATTTCAGTTTGTTGAAGTACATCCCACTCAAAAAAATGAACCTCCAGATTGTTTTTCCTTGCATTATTACGTGCTGTTTCGAGAGCTTTGATGGAAACATCGCATGCCCAGACCTGAGCATTTTTAAAACGGTTTTTTAATGCCAGGGCAATGCATCCGCTGCCGGTTCCTATATCCAGAATATATGGCTGTGAGGTTAAAGGCAAATCAGCTGCATATTCTACCAGTTCCTCCGTTTCGGGTCTGGGAATAAGGACATGTTCATTTACTTCCAGATGCAGTCCATCAAAATATTCTTCTCCGGTAATATAGGATACCGGATATCCTGACATGACTTGATTCAAACTATCCATAAAAGATTCTAACTCAGCAGTACCGGGCATGCGGGTTTTTCCCTGCAAAAAAATATCGGTTTTATCTATTTTAAAATGCAAATCAAACAACCGGTACAGGATAGCCCGGGCTTCTTTTTCATCATATCGGGAAATCAATTTTTTCAATGATTCATGAAACAATTGAAGGAAATCCATTCTCTTAATTTCTTAATATCTTTGTACACCAACAAAAATATCCAAATTCCTTGAACCACAATTTATATATGCAACGCTGCCTTGACCTGGCTCTCAATGGCATACCTGATGTTTTTCCCAATCCTGCCGTGGGATGTGTCATCGTAGCTGAAGACCGGATTATAGGCGAAGGTTTTCACAGGAGGTTTGGGGCAGACCATGCCGAAATTGAAGCTATCAACTCGGTAGAAAATAAAAAACTTTTACAGCAATCAACACTGTATGTAAATCTTGAGCCCTGTTCACATTATGGAAAAACACCTCCCTGTGCATTACGAATTGTAAAGGAAAAAATTCCCAGAGTAGTTATTGCCACCATAGACCCTTCATCCCGGGTAAATGGCAAAGGAATTAAAATTTTAAAGGAATCAGGAATTGAAGTGACTACGGGTATTCTTGAAAAAGAAGCCATATTGTTAAATAAACGATTTTTTACTTATCATCTTAAAAAACGGCCTTATATAATTCTGAAATGGGCTCAAACTTCCAATGGCTTTATTTCGGGACAAGAAAAAGACCCTGTTATTATTTCCAGTATTATGTCACGCACCCTGGTACACAGGATGCGTGCAACAGAATCCGCCATTTTGATTGGTAAAACTACCGCCTTAACAGACAACCCAGGTCTGACCACACGCTTATGGAACGGAAAAAATCCAGTTCGTGTATTAATTGACCGCTATCTTGCCGTCCCTGAGCATTTCAACATTTTCAACCCTGACGCCAAAACATGGATTTTTAATGAACTTGTCAGTAAATCGGCTGATAATAAGGAATGGATAAAAGTGGACTTTTCAAAGCAGGTTATTCCAACCATACTCAAAATATTACACGATAAAGACATTCAGTCATTGATAGTGGAAGGTGGTGCATTCACATTGAACAGCTTTCTACAGCAAAACCTGTGGGATGAAATTCATGTTTTTATCTCACCCAAAACTTTTAAACAGGGAACACCAGCTCCATTATTGAACAGAAAAGCCGACTGGGTAGGAAGTTCCGGTGAAGATTTATATAAAATTTTCTTTAACACAGATTTATGACAGAAAATAGAAAAATAATCTGGATTACAGGAGCATCATCAGGTATAGGGAAACATCTTGCACTTGAATATGCTGTTGAAAAGCCTGTCCTCATCCTTTCTTCACGAAACATAAAAGCACTTGAAGAAGTAAAACAAGCTTGTGAACAAAAAGGGGCAGAGGCACATATTGTTCCTCTAGACCTCGAATCACCTGAATCTGTATCGGAAGCTTCTGAAAATGTACTTGCCAGATTTCCACGCATTGACATTCTTATTAACAATGGAGGAGTTAGCCAGCGTTCATTATTTATTGAAACTCCCCTGGAAATTGACAGAAAAATTATGGAAATCAATTTTTTTGGTACAGCCCATTTAACCAAAAAAATAATCCCACGCATGATTGAGCAAAAAGGGGGTCACCTGGTTGTCATCAGCAGTCTTACCGGCAAATTTGGTTTTCCTCTTCGCTCTGCCTATGCTGCAAGCAAGCATGCCTTGCTCGGCTATTTTGAAACTATTTATGCTGAACTCAAGCAATATAATATCCGGGTTACAATGGTATGTCCGGGAAGAATAAAAACCAACGTTTCTCTTAATGCTCTCGACAAAACCGGAAATTCCTATGGCAAAATGGACAAAGGCCAGGATAAAGGCATGTCTCCCGAACGCTGTGCAAGGAAAATTATGAAAGCTATTCGTAAAAATAAGCTGGAAGTTTATGTTGGTAGCTTTGATATTTTAATGGTCTATTTAAAAAGATATTTTCCTTTTATTTTTCGAATTTTGCTTACAAAAGTTAGTCCGGTATAATATAGGTCTTATGGAAAGCAGGAATACATATCATATTCATGGAATTCAACAAATCGGTATAGGAGTTACCGATGTAAAAGAAGCCTATCAGTTTTATAAAGACATTTTTTCCATGAATATTAAAATGTTTGAGGATGAATCTACTGCGGAATTAATGCTCCCCTATACAGGTGGTAAACCCCGTGCCCGCCATGCTATTTTAAGCATTAACCTGCAGGGAGGCAGTGGGTTTGAAGTATGGCAGTACAAAGAGCGCACACCACAACCACCTGCTTTTGAGATAAAACTTGGAGACCTCGGCATCTTTGCTGCCAAAATCAAGTGCAAAAACATGGAAACAACTTATACCTACATGCAGGAAAAGAAGGTAAATATTGTCAGTAAAGTGCTATCCGATCCTGCAGGAGAGCAACACTTTTTTATCCGGGACCCCTATGGAAATTATTTTCAATTAATACACGGTTTTCAATGGTTCAGGCTGGATAAAAATCCAACCGGAGGACCTAATGGTGTAATTATCGGTGTTAGCAATATGGACAAATCCATTGCATTTTACCACGATTTATTAGGTTATGACAAAATTGAATACGACAAAACCGGAGTTTTTGCTGATTTTAAATCTCTTCCTGGTGGTCATGGTAAATTTAGAAGGGTGTTGATGACGCATGAAAATCCTCGTTTGGGAAAATTCAGTAAATTATTTGGTTATTCCTCTATTGAACTTGTACAGGCCCTCGACCGGCAACCCCAAAAAATCTTTCAGGACAGATATTGGGGAGACCTGGGCTTTATTCACTTATGTTTTGATATTTCCGGTATGGAAGCTTTAAAAGAAAAATGCCAGCAAGCCGGATTTCCTTTTACGGTTGACAGTTCTTCATCTTTTGACATGGGTGAAGCTGCCGGACATTTTTCCTACATCGAAGATCCAGATGGTACTTTGATTGAATTTGTTGAAACCCATAAAATTCCTATCCTGAAAAAACTGGGATGGTATTTAAATTTAACCAGAAGAGACCCCGAAAAAAATCTACCGGATTGGGTTCTCAAGGCGCTTCGTTTTACTCGAGACAGGAATAAGAGGAGGTGATTCCCCTCCTTCGTAAGGTTCAATATGTACCGTAGAAATATAACCAGTCTGCTGATAAATATCCATCTCGATTTGTGTGGCTATTTGATGGGCTTCTTTTATTGACATTTCGGGGTCGAGTTTTATATGAAAAGT
>CAYNBC010000172.1:0-3532 GCA_964395255.1 uncultured Sphingobacteriales bacterium
ATATACACAATATTATAAGCGCCTGAAATATTATTACAAAAATTTTAATTATTTCAATGTTCTGGCTCTACTCAACCCTCTCTCCCATCCTTATGGCATCGACTGCATCCATAACAAAACCGGCAGACAGATTAAAAAATTCAAAAAACTGAATTTTACTGATGTTAATCTTTCGGATTCAACATTACTTGACGAACTAAATGCACGCTATCATTGTCATTATTACCTTTTTATCAACAAAGTAGAACTCTATTCGAGGTTTCGCTTTTGTGCCGACCTGATGAAAAATGTAAACCAGAAAGATTTGGTTGTACATTTCACCCTGTTTAACAACAGGGGCGAAAAAGTTACCAGTGGTATGGTAGCAGTCACTTATAACCCAACACGGGGACGAAATTCTATTGTGGATGTAGTGGACAAGAATCTGCCGATTCTGGTTGAATTGATGGGAGATATCATTGCTGAAAAGCTAAAGCTTAGCCTGTACAATCCTTCATGAGATTAAAAAATTAAGTTGTTTCATAAATGGATTACAAAATTTTTTAATTTTGCAATCCTGAAAGTTCATTGACTTATTGCCCGGATGGCGGAACAGGTAGACGCGCTGGTCTCAAAAACCAGTTCCTTCGGGAGTGCCGGTTCGATTCCGGCTCCGGGTACTTTTCTTAATAATTCCTCTTTTACTTTTATTTCTTTTTGTAATCTCCCAAAAAGCAAAATGTTTCCATACTTTTCAGGTATCTACTCGATGTTTCCTTAAACGGTGCATTCATTTAGCCAGTTAATTTTTGAAATGAAATAAAACAATTCTTAAAGTTGAGGATACTGTTTTCACTCATTGCAAACAACATCCTAAAGTCAACGACTGGCCCGAATACTTTAAAATTCTGGTTAATAGGGGCTCTATTATAATTTTTTTCCATTTATCCAAATATTAATTATCAATGATTTCTTGACAAAAGTTTATGCTATTTTTTGGTAATGGATTACTTATTTGCATGCTCTTTGCCAATATCGAAAACCTAAAAAAAGTAAACTATGAAAACAATACAAACCTTACCGATGATTATTTTACTGGCTTTGACCAGCCTGGGTACATTACATGCACAAATGAAGGATTCAGTTGAAATGGGTCCTGGCTATGAAAACGATGTATTCTACAGCATGGAAAACGGAATCACCGGAACAGCCCCGAGGGCTAACTGGGATATTGCTTTTCGCACTAACATTATGAGTTCAGGAATAATGATTAATGGTGGTTCGGGAGTAAAACTCTATACATGGCCCAACGGAAAAATTTCTGATTGGGAGCAGGTTGATACTGCTGGACTTTATCAATGGAAAGAAATGAATAACAGCCTGAAAAATTGGGAAGAAGGTGCTTTTATGGCCTTTGCGGGCAACCATCCTGATTATGGCTGGGGAGTTTACAATTCTACTACCCATAAACTTAAAGGAGATTCCATATTCATTATTCAGCTCACAGATGAAAGTTTTCGTAAATTAGCCATTCTTGAAAAAGACAGTCCCAAAAACACTTATACATTTCGCTATGCAAATCTTGACGGAAGTGGTGATACGACCATTACATTAAATTGTAACACTTATAACACCAAAGCATTTATTGCTTATTCTATAGTTAACAATTTGGTGGTTGACCGTGAACCTGAAGCCGATCAATGGGATATGCTTTTTACAAAATATGTGGACAAAATTTATATGGGTCCCGAACCCGTCAATTATCCGGTAACGGGTATCCTGACCAATGAAGGTGTTTATGTTGCCAGAGTCCAGGGTGAGGAAGAAACCACTTTTGAAGATTACAGCTCTGTCACTTTTGATTCAGCCGATATACATGTAATAGGAAGAGACTGGAAAGAAGCCCACGGAATGCCTCCAGTTTATACCATTGTCGACTCTCTCTTATATTTTATTTCCGATGTGAATGGCAATATTTACAAGTTATATTTCAATGATTTTGAAAGTGGTTTCGGTGGAAACGGCAAATTTGTTTTCACAAAAAAACTTCTCAAATCTGCATCCGTTGAAGACAATCAGGAACAAAACAATATGCTTGTTTATCCCAATCCTGCCACCCATGGAATATTACACATTCTTGTATCCAGCAAACAGAGCAACAATGCAAAGATTCAACTGGTTGATTTAAATGGAAGAACAATAGAAAGCAAATCCGTGCAGTTGTTGCCAGCACTTAATCATTATTGGCTTGACATTCCGCAAGCTAGTGGGATTTATTTGATAAGGCTCATCACCGATAACAATATAACAACCCGGAAAATTTCGGTTATCATGGATTAAGCAATGAACCGGATGTTCAAAAATCAAACTGTTATACTTTTTTGTGTTCTGTGCCTGTTGGTTGCTCTCTGGAGTCATTCGCAGGCACAGTCTTTATTATTGGTTCAGGATGCCAGAACTGGTGAACCGCTCCCTTATGCCAATGTTTGCTTCGAAGACCTTCAAAACCACAATAAAGAATACAGGGTTTCCAATGAAAAGGGTGAAATCCCTTATGATATTCAGGCAAAAACCCTGGTAGCCGTATCATATGTAGGTTATGAAAGTTTGCTTGATACTTTATATCCCCAAAAAAGTAATAAAATAATTATACAGCTTAAACCATCCTCGGTGGAAATGAAGGAATTTGTTTTTACTGCCCAGTATGCTCCGGTAAAAAAAGACCAATCTATTTACAAAATTGATGTTATTGATTTTCATCAGATTCACGAAAAAGGTGCTTCCCGTTTAAGCGATTTACTTGCTACGGAAACTTCATTCCGTATTGCCAATGATGCTGCTCTGGGTTCTAAATTAAGTTTGCAGGGGCTGGGTGGAGAGCATATTAAAATCCTCATTGACGGAGTCCCCGTGATTGGTCGTATGGATGGCAATATTGATATCAGCCAATTAAACCTTTACAATGTTGACCATATTGAAATTATAGAAGGCCCTATGTCGGTCATTTATGGTAGCAATGCACTGGCTGGAGCTATCAACATTATCACCAGGGAAAACACCCATAAAAGATTGTCGCTAAGTACGGATGCCTATTACGAAAGTGCAGGCGTTTATAATTTCAATACGCTCGTATCTGGCGGTAACAAAAAAAATTATTATCAACTTGCCCTGTCGAGAAACTTTTTTGACGGTTTTGACCTTGATCCGGAAACCCGCTCACAACTCTGGGACCCCAAAAGGCAATACAATGCTGATTTTTATTTTTTAAAAAATCTCAACAATTCAAAAATTAAATTCTCTTCCTCTTATTTTCATGAATTGATTCAGGACCGCGGTGACTTAATAGCACCCTACTTTGAAACAGCTTTTGACCATTATTTTACCACCCAGAGAATGACCGGAAAACTGGAATGGTCGGGGAAAATGAATCATAACCGGTTTTTCAACCTGTTGTTTTCACCTTCGTGGTATGCCCGTTACAAGCAAACCTGGTTTAAAGATTTAACCACTCTGTCAAAAAAATTAACACCCAATTACTCCGACCATGATACCA
>CAYNBC010000172.1:3542-5524 GCA_964395255.1 uncultured Sphingobacteriales bacterium
GGTTAATGAGAGGAACCTTTTCTCAAAGCCGGCCTTCCTCACACCTGGAATTTCAGCTGGGGTACGACATTAACCTTGAAGAAGGAAAAGGAAAAAGGTTGTTGAACGGAAAACAGTTTCTGGGTGATTATGCCGTTTTTCTGAGTACAAAATATTCGCCACTTAATAACCTGAGCATTCAACCCGGTATCAGGTATGCCTATAATACTCTCTTTAAAACACCACTCATTTATTCGTTCAACATCAGGTATTCAACTCCCCGGAAATTAAATATCAGAGCTTCGTATGCCAGAGGATTCAGAGCTCCTTCGTTAAAAGAAATGTATTTGTATTTTGTTGATATCAACCACAACATTCAGGGCAACCGTAATCTTCAGCCGGAAAATTCACATCATTTGAACCTTTCTGTTATCAAATCTATCAGTCAAGAAAATCACTTTCTTGAGCTCGAAGGAAGACTGTTTTACAACAACATCAGCAAGGTCATTACATTGGCAAGTCAGGGAGGCACTTTATATTCGTATGTCAATCTCAGCAGATACATGACTCATGGTGCCGAAGCCAGTCTGACCTATAAATTGCATCCCAGATTCAGCGCCAAAGCATCCTATACACTAACGGGTAAATATTATCAACTCGAAGAAGAGCCAAATGCAGCACCTCATTACTATTACAATTCGGACATAGGATTTCAGTCCAGATATAAAAATCTGAAATACAACTTTTTCTTTACGATTTATTACAAATTCAACGGACGATTACCTCAAATTGTTCAGGACGACAACACACTTTCTGTCTCTTTTCTTAAAGAATATCACATCATGGACATCACGCTGGGTAAATATTTTCTAGAAGACCAGCTTTTTGTTTCTACAGGGGTAAAAAACCTGTTTAACAATATTAACATTCAGACCACAGGCAATCCAGCTGGTGCCGGAATACACTCAGGCGGAGATGGTACATCGCCTGTGGGTTGGGGGCGTAGTTTTATTTTAAAAATGTCATACTATTTGAATAGATATTAAAGGATGAAAAATCTGTTTGCATATTCTATTTTAATCTTTTTGCTGACTTCCTGTTTTCCTGAAGACCAGCCCGTTCCCAGGCACAAAGCCGGAGATGTGAAAAGCGCAGTCATTGAATTGACAGAAACCTATAAATACCAGGTTTATTTTAACCTGGCGAAAGTATCTCCCGTAGCCTCAAATCTTAAAACCGACTGGGATCTGGCTTTTGATTGCAGCGATTCAAGCTTTCTGATCTGGTTGAATTCGTCAAAATTTATGAAAGTCATCAATACGGGTTTTACTAATTTTAGCACTCCCATCGACACTACCGGTGCAAACTGGAAGTTCGATAACCCTAATCTAGACCCCGACTCCAACGCTATTGGATATTGGTATTCTATGGATTTAAATCAAAAAATATTTTCAAGAAAGCATGTTTATGTCCTCGATCTGGGTATGGATGAAGAAGGGAACATGCTGGGGGCAATGAAAATTCAATTACAAGACATGCCTGACCCAGATACTTATATACTCTATTTTTCAGGTCTTCAGGAAACTACACCGGACAGTCTTATTATTAAAAAACTCAGTAACAAAAACCGCGTGTATGCAAAATTATTTCCTGCCTCTGCGGTAGTCGACCTTGAACCCCCTGTCCATGAATGGGACCTTTTGTTTACACAATACACAAAAACACTTTACACTTCTACAGGAAGGCCTACCCCCTATCTAGTTCTTGGTGTGCTGCTCAATCCAGCGGGTGTTCAGGTTTCTTCTGTGTCAGATATTCCCTTTGAACAGATAGACCTTCAACTGGCCAGCTCCCTGTCTTATACCCATCTTAACGATTACATAGGTTATCAATGGAAAAAATATGACTTTAAAAACGGTATTTACACAGTAAATTCAAATATTACTTATTTGCTGATTTCTACTGATGGCTTTTATTATAAACTACGATTTACAGGCTTTTAT
>CAYNBC010000173.1:0-5466 GCA_964395255.1 uncultured Sphingobacteriales bacterium
TTTTTATTTATTTAGTCATGTACAGACAAGCATTGCTTGAAGCTTAATACCAATGGGATAAAGACTGATTACTATCTTTGCACCTCATAAATAGGGTTTATGCATATTTTTATTACCAACGATGATAGTATATTTTCTCCGGGTATCAAATCACTTGTAAACCTGTTAAAAGACAGGGGCACGCTTACAGTTGTAGCTCCTGAAAAAGCCATGTCGGGTGTGGGGCATGCTATAACCATGCGTGAACCTATTGCCTTTAAAAAAGTGGAACTTTTTGAGGGTATAGAAGCTTATTCAGTTTCAGGAACACCCGCTGATTGTGTAAAATTGGGTGTAGGAACTTTGATAAAAAGAAAGCCTGACCTTCTGGTTTCAGGTATTAACCACGGGAGCAATGCATCCATCAATATGATTTATTCAGGCACGGTAGCAGCAGCCGTGGAAGGAGCTTTGTACGGAATTCCTTCCATTGCTTTTTCACTACTAAATCATCACGAAGAAGCCGATTTGTCACTGGCAGAAAATGTGGTCGAAGAAGTAATGAACTTATTACCTTCCATACCATTCCCACCTTTTTCACTGCTAAATGTCAATATTCCCAATATTCCTCCCGAGCAATACAGGGGATTAAAATTTTGCAGACAGGCCATGGGTTACTGGAGAGAAGAGTTTGAAGAAGTTATGGGTAATAACGGTGAAAAACAATACTGGTTAAAAGGAGAATTTTACTGTGATGACGATTCAGAAGAAACTGATATCTGGGCATTAAATAACCATTTTGCATCTGCGGTTCCCATTCATCTCGATATGACGGCTTATCATATTTTGAACAAACTTAATTTTATAAAATAATGAAATACAAAAATTCGCTGACATTGGGTACATTATTAGGGCTTATTACGGCCTTTATCTCTACCTTCCTGGTTTACCTGATTATGTTTTCCAATTATGCATTTCATGATTATCTGAATATTTTAATGCAGAATAAAAAGTTATTAGCACCGGTAATCAGTATTGCTGGTATACCCAATCTCGGATTATTTTATCTTTTTATCAATAAAAATCTTTACCAGAGTGCTCGCGGTGTAATTCTGGCCACTTTTATTCTGGTCGTTATTGTAATTGTGATTAAAATTGCTCTGTAATTAATGGCAAAAATTTTTATTATAGCCGGAGAGCCTTCAGGCGACCAACACGCTGCTTCACTCATCCATAGTTTAAAAAAAATTAATCCCAACCATCAGTTTTTGGGAATAGGTGGAAATGCCATGGTTGCTGAAGGGTGTGAACTGATATATCACACAACTGCCATGGCTGTAATGGGTTTTGTAGAAGTATTTAAAAAAATATTTTTTTTTACAAAAGCTTTAAAAATTACAGGTAAAAAAATTCTGGAATTCAATCCTGATGTTATTATACTGGTTGATTATCCGGGGTTTAATCTAAGAATTGCCAGATGGGCAAAAAAAAGAGGTTTTAAAGTAGTTTATTTCATTCCTCCTCAGGTTTGGGCATGGAAACGAAGGCGGGTTTTTCAGCTTAAAAGATTTACAGATAAAATCATTTCCATATTACCATTTGAACCTGAATTTTTCAAAAAATATAGTATTGAAGCGGAATACTGGGGCCATCCACTGGCTTATAAAATTTTTGATACAGCCGAAAACTCAAAAAATCGGGATAAGGAGAAACCTATTATTGCCTTACTCCCCGGTAGCAGAAAACAAGAAATCCAGAATATTTTTCCTTTGATGGTTAAAGTTGCCCGTAATTTCCCTCAATGGCATTTTGTGGTTTCATGTTCACCAGCATTTGATTCCGGAAAATGGAATTCCATGATTTCGAAAATGTCGAATCTTCAATTGTCCAAAGAACCGGTTTATGAGCTTCTGTCCAGAGCTGATGCAGGGATTATAACCTCCGGAACGGCAACACTGGAAGCAGCATTATTTGAATTACCTCAGCTTGTTGTGTATCGCACAGCATTTTTAAACTACCTTATTTTCAGGCTACTTGCCCGGGTAAAATTCATATCTCTGGTAAATCTGATTGCACGAAAAAAAGTGGTTACCGAACTTATTCAATTCCGCTGCACCGCTGAATTGATTACTCAAGAATTAAAACAAGTAGTGGAAGATGAGACCTATCGAAATAAAATAGTGCATGAATATAAAAACATCAAATCCCTGTTGAAATCAGGTTCTGATTCACCATATCTGCTGGCTGCAAAATCAATCCAGCAGATGTTTGAAGCGGGTTGATTTTGATATTTCATAAAAAATACTCAATTTTGCGCTTCCATTAAGTTCTTTGAAAAGGGGCATTAGCTCAGGTGGCTAGAGCGTTTGACTGGCAGTCAAAAGGTCACCGGTTCGAGTCCGGTATGCTCCACTTCCAGATCATATTTTTTTAAAACTTTTTACCCCGTCTTTTCGGGGTATTTTTTTCAGCTTATTGGCAATGAAAAACATTTCATGAATAAGATAATCTGACTATCATGATATTTACCTGTCATATCTATCATTTTTGTCATTTGAATATTTAGTGGTTATTCTCTACGGAATTAAAGATTGTGGTATTCTTATGTCAGCTTCACGCCCATTGGATTTAGTTCAATACCTTTGAAAAATTTTCAGCGAATGAGTAGTTGGGTTATTTTCGCGATAATCATACTTTATTTTCTGGTATTGATAGTTATTTCGCTGATAACATCCCGCAAAGCTGATAATGAAACTTTTTTTACTGCCCACAGGCAATCACCCTGGTATGTGGTCGCTTATGGCATGATTGGGGCTTCTCTGTCGGGAGTTACATTTATTTCTGTACCTGGCTGGGTGGGAACTACAGGATTTTCATATTTTCAAATGGTACTGGGTTATATCCCCGGCTATCTGTTTATTTTAGGAGTTTTATTACCCATCTATTATCGCTTAAAGGTAAAATCCATTTATAGTTACCTTGAACAAAGATTTGGAAGCAGGGCCTATAAAATGGGTGTGTTTTACTTTCTTTTCTCGAGGATTTTTGGCGCTTCTGCCCGATTATTTATTGTTGCCGAAGTGCTGCAATACACTTTTTTTAATCAACTACATATTCCATTCTTTATTACAGTTTTTATCACCATTGTGTTAATATGGATTTACACACATCGAGGTGGAATTAAAACCATAGTCTGGACAGATTTGTTTCAAACAACCTTCATGCTGCTGGCCGTTATCATTGTCTTTATTTCAATTATTCAATTGCTCGGTTATGATTTTTCAACTTTTATAAAAAAACTAAATGCGGAAGGCTATACACGGACATTTCATTTTCAGGATTTTAAAAGTAGTTCTCACTTTATAAAACAGTTTCTGGGAGGAGCGCTGATAGCCATAGCCATGACAGGATTAGATCAGGACATGATGCAAAAAAACCTGACCTGTAAAAATGTAAAAGAGTCTCAAAAAAATATGTTCTATTTCAGTTTGACATTAATTCCTGTTAATCTGCTTTTTTTAACACTTGGGGCTTCATTGTATTACTTTGCACAACAAAAAGGTATTGCTCTGCCTGCACGGGCAGATATGGTTTTTCCTCATCTTGCAACAAGGGGTTATTTACCTTTGATGGCAGGTGTATTTTTCATGTTGGGAATCATTGCTGCTGCTTATTCGAGCGCAGATTCTGCACTCACCGCATTAACCACTTCAGTCAGTGTCGACCTTTTAAAGGTTGACCGTATGGAAGAAAGCAAAGCCCTTCATTACAGGAAAATAGTTCATATTATTATGTCTTTCATTCTTTTTAGCCTTATCATGATACTTCATTATGTGAACAAAAGCAGTATAATTGACACATTGTTCCGGGTATCTTCTTTTACATACGGGCCATTACTTGGTATTTTCGTACTGGGTATATTTACAAATCTCCAATTAAAAAATCATCCATGGATATTTGTTGCATCGGTACTTGCACCTGCTTTTTCTTATATGATTTATACATTTTCAGCACGCTGGTTTCATGGATACCAATTCGGATATGAGATTTTGCTGGTCAACGCCCTCCTTACCATTGTTTTTCTACTACCTGTTATAACCAGGCACCATGTTACAGGTTCAAAGCCTTCTTAACTATGGAATTTCAGGAATTTACTTTTATGTAAATTTGGAAAATGAAGCTACTAAAACAAATATTACTTTTCCCATTAAGCCTCATTTTTGGCTTTGTAGTAGAAATTCGAAATTTCTTGTACAATAAAAATTTTCTAAGTGCTAAAACAGCTGTCTTACCTGTCATTTGTGTGGGAAATTTATCCATGGGCGGAACAGGGAAAACGCCATTTTCTTCATTGATTATTGAAAAGCTTTTAGAAGCCGGTTATCGCCCTGCCTATCTGAGCCGGGGATACAAACGCAAATCAAAAGGAATAAAAACAGGTAATAACCACTCCAATGCCCATGAACTGGGAGATGAAGCATTGATGATTTACAGGAAATTTCAAATTCCTGTAGTGGTCAGTCAAAAGCGTGTTGAAGGGGTAGAAGCTCTGAAAAAATTTTTTCCCGACACCGATATTGTGGTAATGGATGATGGATTTCAGCACCGGCAATTAAAAGCAGGGCTTTACATTCTTTTATCTTCCTTTGATAATCCTTTCTTTTCTGATTATTTATTTCCAGCAGGAACTTTACGCGAAAGAAGAAAGGGCGCAAAACGGGCAAATGTTCTTGTTTTTACCAGATGTCCGGACAGTTTTACTTCCGGAGAAAAATCTTTATTTGTCCAGAAGGCTTCAAAGTATTTTACAGAAGATGAAATTTATTTTGCAGGGATTGAATATGAAGATTTTATTTTAAATCCCTGCTCAGGTAATAAAAAATCATTATCGGAAGTTAAAAATTATCACGCTCTTGTATTTGCAGGTATTGCCAATCCGACCCCTTTTTTCCACTTCTGCGAAAATCATTTACAAGTTTCGAAAAAATTAGTCTATCCCGATCATTATGATTTTCAAGGGGCCGATATTGAAAAAATTGTCCATGAGTTTCAACAAATTCAATCCAACGATAAAATACTACTTACTACAGAAAAAGACTTTTACAGGATGTATAAAAGTCATGTCTGGAATATCATTGAATCATTACCTTTGTATATCATAAGGATAAATGTAAAATTGCTGGAAGAAGAAGAAAAATTCTGGAATAAAATTTTTGCCTATGCTGGAAAAAATAAAGGAAACTGTTGATTTTATCAAATCCAGGACAGATTTTCAACCTCAATATGGAATCATTCTTGGTACGGGACTGGGAAATCTGGTCAAAGATATTGATATTCATACAACAATAGACTACGGGGAAATACCCCATTTCCCAGTATCCACGGTGGAAAGTCATGCAGGCCGTCTTGTTTTTGGTACCCTGGGAAATAAAAAAGTGGTAGCCATGCAGGGACGGTTTCATTATTATGAAGGCTACTCTTTTCAGG
>CAYNBC010000174.1:0-5040 GCA_964395255.1 uncultured Sphingobacteriales bacterium
ATGGAATACAGAATAGAAAGAGACAGTCTGGGAGAAGTCAAAGTTCCGGTTGATAAATACTGGGGGGCTCAAACCCAGAGGTCATTTCAAAATTTTAAAATTGGTGATAATAAAATGCCCATTGAAATAATCAGGGCATTTGCTATTTTAAAAAAAGCAGCAGCCATTACCAATCACAAATTAGGTGTACTCGATAAAGAAAAGGCAGATATTATTTGCCAGGTTTGTGATGAAATTCTTGAGGGTAAACTGGACGACCAATTCCCCCTGGTGGTATGGCAAACAGGTTCAGGTACACAATCCAATATGAATGTAAATGAAGTGATTGCCAACCGGGCTCATGTCTTGAAAGGTGGAAAACTAACGGATAAGAAAAAATTTCTCCATCCCAATGATGATGTTAACAAGTCACAATCATCAAATGACACTTTTCCCACAGCTATGCATATTGCTGCTTACAAAATGATTATGGAAAAAACCATTCCGGGTATTGAAAAACTAAAAAACACTCTTGAAGAAAAGTCCAGACAATACATGAATGTAGTAAAGATTGGGAGGACTCATTTCATGGATGCCACACCCTTAACTCTGGGACAGGAGTTTTCCGGTTATGTTTCACAGCTGGACCACGGTTTAAAAGCTATTGAAAGCGCATTGTTTCACCTCTCCGAGCTTGCGCTGGGTGGTACTGCTGTCGGAACTGGTTTGAATACACCGGAAGGATATGCTGAAATGGTGGCAGACACCATTGCTGAGTTAACCGGTTATCCTTTTATATCCGGTGAAAACAAGTTTGAAGGACTTGCTGCCCACGATGCCATGGTGGAAATGAGTGGTGCTTTGAAAACGGTGGCTGTAAGTTTGATGAAAATCGGCAATGATATCCGGATGCTGGCATCGGGGCCACGATGCGGTATTGGAGAAATATTAATCCCGGCCAATGAACCCGGCTCTTCCATTATGCCTGGTAAGGTCAATCCTACCCAGGCAGAAGCTCTGACCATGGTGGCTGCTCAGGTAATTGGAAATGATATGGCTATTTCGGTAGGGGGAATGAATGGCCATTTTGAGTTGAATGTTTTTAAACCTATGATTGCTTTTAATCTGCTTAACTCTGCCCGTTTGATTGGGGATGCCTGTGTTTCATTCAACGATAAATGTGCAGTAGGTATTGAGCCCAACTATCCCAGAATTAAAGAACATTTGAATAACTCGTTGATGCTTGTTACGGCATTAAATACCCACATTGGCTATGATAATGCTGCTAAAATAGCCAAAAAAGCCTGGGCCGAGGGCAAAACATTAAAGGAAGCTGCATTGGAGCTGGGCTTACTTACCGAAGAACAATTTGACCAATGGGTAGTGCCCGAAAAAATGGTGGGCAAGCTCAATAGCTAAACTAATAGCCTCCTTTGTTAATGTGAGGAAAACCTCACTGTCTTATTGGGCAGTGAGGTTTATCTTTGTGTCAAAGAATCATTCATGCCGCTTTACCTGTCCCGAAAAGAATCAGCTTCCTTGCTGGGTGTTTCATCTGCTACATTAATTAACTGGGAGAAACAGGGATTAATTCAGGCAGTAGAATTAAAAAATAAAAATGCTTATCCCGAAAAACTCATCATCAATCTGAAAAACCGCCTTGAAAATGGCGAAATTCCAAGACTGGAAAACCGCGCCAATAAAAAACATTCCAGAAAAACTTTTATTCCACAAGAATATCTACCTGCACCGGAACATTATGAGCAAATCAAAAAACTGGTTGAATTTATCCGGGACAACAATTTGCAATTTGAAAATAGTTTATTTATTCTGGCTGTTAAATGGCTATCAGAACAAAAATTTATCAAACAAAATGTTCCTCTAAAAAGAATATTATCTTCCCTTCATTTATACTGTAAAAAAGAAAATTTAAAGGCAGAGCTACTTCTCTGGCAGCAAAACGCTGAAATTTTTGAGCCCATCAGAGCTTACGATGAACTTTTTGAGTTTAATATTCCTTATCAATATGATATTCTGGGTTTGATTTATCAAGCATTGCTGTATGAAGGTTCAAAATCAAAAGCAGGTGCCTATTATACACCGGAAGAGGTTTGCCGTAATATTGTTCAGGATTATGAAGAAGTGCTCAGAGGAAATTCAAAAATCCTTGATCCGTGTTGCGGTACGGGACAATTCTTAATTGCAGCATCCAGGAAAATGAAGGAGGTAGCCAGAACCATTCGTCCTCAGAACCTCTGGGGATACGATATTGACCCACTGGCAGTTCGGATAGCACGCCTGAATTTGATGGTTGAATTTCCCGGATTTGACTTTAACCCGAATATTTACCAACGCAATGTTATTTACCACTTCAACTATGATAACCGTTCCCATAAATTCAACAACTTTGATTTAATCATTGGTAACCCTCCATGGGGAGCAGAATTTACCATCCAGCAAACATCTTTTCTCAAAGAAAAATATCCTGAAATTCTATCTTTTGAATCATTCAGTTATTTTCTTTTTATTGCTCTGCAGGTCTTAAACCAGGGAAAATATCTCAGTTTTATCCTGCCTGAATCTATACTTAATATTAAAACACATGCAGATATAAGAAGGTATATTCTGACAAACGCGTCCATTTTGAAAATTGAAAGCCTGGGACGCTTGTTCCGGAAGGTTTTTACGCCTGTGATAAGAATGGACCTTTTGAAAGAAGAACCAAAATCGCATCAGGTAAATATCAAACATCAAATACATTTTCAAATCCCGCAGTCAAGATTTACCTATAACAAGAATTATATTTTCGATATTTATAATACGCCAGAAGACGAACTTATTTTGAAAAAAATCTATTCAATACCTCATACAACCCTACAAGGACAGGCTGACTGGGGGCTGGGTATTGTAACAGGTAACAACAAAAAGTTTATCAAAAATGCTCCGGGCAAAGGTTATCGTGAAGTCATCAAAGGAAGCGATGTTTTTCACTTTTATATAAGGCGTATCCAGCAATTTATTCTTTATCAGCCAGAGCAATTTCAACAAATGGCAACTCTGAACCGTTACCACGCACCGGAAAAACTTGTTTATAAGTTTATTTCAACACGGTTGGTGTTTGCTGTAGATAATAAGAAAAGACTCACTCTGAATAGTGCCAACATTTTAATACCGCGTATCAAAAGTTATCCCATTTATGCCCTGATGGCTTTCTTTAATTCCCATCTTTTTCAGTTTGTGTTTAAAAAGAAGTTTTTTACGCACAAGGTATTACGAAACCATCTGGAACAACTTCCCATTCCTCTCTATTCCGCTTTTCCCGAGCAAATAAGGACGCTGGAAAATCTGGCTCAAAGAATTTCTATCGCTTATGTAGATAAAAATATTTATCAGGAATTATTCGATAAAATAAATCAAACCGTTTACGATGTTTTCGGTTTGACCCGGGATGAAATCATTCATCTGGAGAAAAACATCTGAACCGGCTTTTTAATGTAAAACCCAAAATCATTTCTATTTTCGCAATTGATTACTACTGCTGGATGAATTTTCAATTACATACATATTATCCTTTTTTTCTGATTATTATCTGTGTTTTGGCAGGATTTGGCTATGCTTACTGGCTATATCGTAAAAATATCATTGACCCGGAAAAACCATGGTATGCTTTTCCTCATGTTATTTTATTTGCCCTCCGCTTTGTGGTTGTATTTATTCTTTCCTTCTTTTTATTACAACCCTATGTGAGAAAAATATCAAAAAAAATTACAAAACCTGTTTTATATGTAGCCATCGACAACTCTGAATCTATGATTCTGGGTAAAGATTCGGCTTTTGTCAAAGGCACATTGCTTAATAGAATAAAAGAATTAGAGAAAAAGCTGGGGAAAAAATTTCAGGTCGAGGAAATTTATTTTGATGAAAAAGCTTACCGTGAGCCGGAATATCATTTTCATGGAAAATTTACTTCTATATCTTCTGTATGGGAGTTTGTAAAAAACAGGGAAACCTCTGACCAGCATCAGGAAATACCTCTGGTCGTTATCACCGATGGAAATAACAACCTGGGCAAAGACCCACTCATGGAAGCTGAGAAGACAGGAAAAAAAATATACTTCGTGGCTATTGGAGACACCATGGTTCATCCCGATATACGCATCGGAGATGTAAATTACAATTCGGTTGTTTACCGTGGGTCACAGTTTCCTGTTGAAATAAGGCTTTCAGCTTCACTGCTTGACAACACATCCACAAGGCTCACCATAAAAGAGGATGATAAAATTATTGCTGCGAAAGATATTTATATCAGGAAATCACCTTATGAAAAGCATTTTAACCTGAACATTATTGCCGATGAGACGGGCTGGCATCAATATACCATCGAAGTGACTACTTCAGAAAAAGAAAAGAATATTTTGAACAATAAAAAAACCATTTATGTCGAAGTTCTTGACAACCGTAGAAAAATATTGATACTTACGCCCATGCCTCATCCCGATATTGGTGCTATAACACGGACTATGTCAACAATGGACGGCTATGAATGGGAATTGAAATATCTGTCTGACCTTTCTTCAACCTCACGCTTTGATTTTTTAAAATCTTACCAGGGAATTATTCTTTACCAGCTTCCATCTCTAAACAGGATTGATGCGACACTGCTTGAAGCAATTCAGAAAAGTGATAAACCTGTATGGTTTATTACAGGTACTCAAACGGATTACGCAAAATTCAACCGTATTCAACAAGCGGTATCCATTACCTCCCGGAAGATTCAATTTGAAGATGCAGAGGTATCTCTCAACAAGCAATTTAATTATTTTAATCTTGAAGAAAATCTGGACAAAAAACTGCAGGAATGGCCTCCTCTAAGGGTAACATTCGGAAGTTATATGGTAAGTTTACCACATCAGGTATTATTCTATCAAAAAATCAATGGTATCAATACAGACAGGCCCTTATTTCTTTTTGCACAGGATGTTTCCAGGCGCTATGTTTTTTTACTGGGAGAAGGTCTCTGGGAATGGAGATTATATGATTTTAAATTAAACCAGTCATTTG
>CAYNBC010000174.1:5050-5444 GCA_964395255.1 uncultured Sphingobacteriales bacterium
CATTTGATATTTTTAATTCTTTGATTTCAAGAACACTTTCTTTTCTGACCGCAGATAAAATCAACAGAAGGTTTTTTATGCAGGACTTTCAAAACGAGTTCAGTGAAAATGAGGATGTAAACTTTAAAGCTGTTTTATTAAATGCCAATCTGGAATTTCAGAAAGGGGCAAAGGTGAATTTAAAAATAATGGGTCAGGACAAGAATTTCAGTCAGGATTATTTAATGTCCGAAGAAAATGGCTATTACTACCTGAATGCAGGTCCTCTAGAAAAGGGATTTTATCGTTTTGAGGCCTCGGTAAACGATGCTGGAAAACTTTTAAAGTTAACGGGAATATTTGCTGTTAAAGAAAACAATGTTGTCACTGCTGAGCTTGTTGATGCGCCTGTCGA
>CAYNBC010000175.1:0-5429 GCA_964395255.1 uncultured Sphingobacteriales bacterium
CTCAGGCAAAACACTCATATTTAGAGCCTTTCCTTCGTGAATTCGTTGAATTGAATAATTAGTAACCCAAAGTTAACGGATTTTTTCCTTTGCTGTTTTTGGGGAAGCTTTCATTAATCATTATTCACAATCTTAGCAAAAAGACATTATTCAATTTAAAACAAATAAAATTCTTCGTAACACTTGGCACAATATAGCTTTTACTGTAATTTTACTTCTTCAACATTGAACAACTTCATCATTATGATACTCACAAAGCAAAAAATTCTCGCAGAAATAGAAAAACGCAATATACTTATTGAACCCTTTGAAGAAAAGTTTTTGGGTCCTAATTCCTATGAATTACATCTTGGGAGGTATTTGCTTGTCTATCCCAGAAGGGTTCTAGATGCCCGTGAACATAATGAAGTGGAAGAAATACAAATAACTGTCAAGGGCCATGTGCTTCAGCCCGGAATCATTTATCTGGGCGTTTCCGAAGAATATGTTGAGTGCCGCCTTCATGTTCCGTTAATTTTTAGCAATACCAGCGCAGGACGACTGGGAATATTTGTCAATCCTTCGGCCGGAGCGATTGGCCATCACAATACATGGACACTGGAAATCAGTGTAGCCCAACCTGTCAGGGTTTATAAAGGAATGCCTGTTGCCAACCTGCTGTTTTACCCTGTAGATGGCTCCATCGATTTTCAATACCATCAAATGAAAAATGCCAAATATACCACCCGAACCGTAAAGCCTGTCGAGTCTATGATGTGGAAACATGACTTTTAAACTAATTATACCAGTGGCTTAGATTCAATCCTGTTAATTTTTCTACTTTTTTAATTTCTTCGACATATAGACCGGTAATGTACTTTTTTTCTTCTTTTTTCAAACGAATGTTCTTTTCCTGGGGTGAATAACTTAAAATTCTCTTTAACTTATCATACCACTGTTCAGGAAAAATGTTGAAAAGCCCTTGCAAAACCCGGCTTTTACCCAATCGCATCAATAGAGGCGAAAGAGGCAGGCGTGCGGGATTATACGGAATATCCAGCGGAATTTTTATAGATTCGTCAACATTTAGGTGCCGGCATATCTCTTTAAAAGCCTTTTCTGGATTGTCTTTAATATCTTCAAATAAAATAATTTTGATTTGTTCAGGCTTAAATACCTGATAATACCGTTCGAGCTGAGTACCATATTGTCCCAGCTCATAAAACAACTGTGAAATACCCCAGCCTTTAGGTGTGGTTTTTCGGTCAGATTCAAAAGCTTGCAGGAAAGGCGCTGTTACATAACCATATTTCAAAGCCATAAGATAATGAGAAAACGCCCTTTCGGCAGGTTGCCTGAGTATGGCTATAATTTTAGCTTCCGGATTAAAGCTGTAAATATTGCGTGCAGCTTCAAACGAATACAAATAGGATGTACTGCATTCACCTGCATGTTTTTCGGTGTTTATTTCCTTAAATAATCGCTGGTAAAGCTTTTCGTCCCGCACAAATGCCAGATGAATTTTTTTTAGTGGCCTTTGTGAAAAATATTTTTCAAGATTAATTGGATTGTTTTTTTTGTAAATCGATGAAAAATTTTCAGGATTTATATCTGTAGAGAAAAAATTAGGCTCCTTGATAGGTGACAGATAAAGCTGCGGATGACGAAAAAGCCACTCATAAATAGTGGTAGTTCCGGCTTTAGCTGCTCCGATAACAAAAAAATCAGGAAATTTCATTTTTTCTGTAGTTAAATACTGGAAGCGTAAGAAAACCCAATCTCCTGTAAATATAAACTACAGCCATTACCCGCCATGTAATTGTGGAAAGTGTGGTGGCAATGGCAGCTCCATTGATCCCCCATCGGGGAATAAACAGATAATTCAGTACAATATTCAGTATCAGTCCTGAAAAAATGATGTTTCTCCCGGCTTTTTCATGTCCTGTCATATTTAAAATATACATTACACTTCCGAGCAATGCCGTTAAAAATTGCCCTACAGCCAGAATCATCATAGCGGTTTTTCCTTCTGTGAATTCACCTCCAAACAAACCCAGCAAAAATTCAGGTATCAAAAAAATCATGATCAAAACAGGCAGGGAAATCATAGTATTGATGAAACTGGTTTGCCGTACAAATTGTTTAAATACTTCTTTGTTGCCAAGTGTATAAAGTTCTGAAAATTTGGGGGATGCAATGGTATTTACTGCCGATAAACCAATTACATTCAAGGCTGCAATTTTTACAGCAATATTATAAATCCCCACTGAAGCTTCATCTTTCAAAATCCCGAGCATTTGAATATCTGTCCAGCTTAATATCAGAAAAATGCTGTTTGTCAATAGCATAGGAAATGATACTTTCAACAAGTTTTGCAGCGACTCGGAGGAAGTACCATTTTCTTCAACAGAATTACTGCCCTGCCCCAGTACAAACATTTTAACAGCAACCAGGCTTACCAGCATAAAAAGAACCAAAATCCAGAACAGGTATTGATAAATTCCCCATTCATCCCATTTAAAAATCAATGAAATCAATAAATAGAAAATGATAAAGAGGTGAATCGTTCCGTTTTGAAAAATGGAATACCACCCTATTTTTTTTACTCCCCTGACAGCTTCGGCATTGTAGGTCATCACGGCAAAAGGAATCACACTCCACGCAATATATTGCATAACAAAGTCAGGAATACGGTTTTGAAAATATAAATCTGAAAGCGTTTTTGAAAATATCCATAACAAAAGGCTCACAAGAAGAGAAACAATGAAAACAACTCCCAAACCAGTAAAATAAACATATCTGATTTTTTTGAATAATGACCTGGCCTGATACATGGAAACATATTTAACGATAGAAGTATCAAAGCCAAAGCGGGAAATTACCATGGAAATCATCAGTACAGTCCAGCAAACGGAAAAAACACCCTGAAATTCTGCACCATAAGCACGGGATAATACAAAAAACAACAAATAGCCAATGATAATGCCGGCTATCTTATAAATAAAGGCAACAGAGCCTCCCCGCAGCAATTCAATCAGATTTAAATCTCCGGCAATAGTTTCTTTTATACCTTTTAATTTCAATGAATTTTAACTTGAAAGTTTATAATTCAATTATCCATATCTTTTTTAAACATCCTGATGAGTTCCTGAGCCGCCAGAAAAGGGCTGATTTCCAGGTTCGTAACTTTATTTTCAAGGTCTGATAATCGTTCTTTGATTTCAGGGTTTTTAAAAAATTCCTCCATCAGGCTGGATTTAAGTGTTTCATAAAGCCAGTAAGTTGCCTGTTTTTTTCTTTTTTGGTCGAAGTATCCATTACTTATCGTAAAATCAATATATTCCTGAATGAGAGAAGCAATCCGGTCAATGCCTTTACCAGTTAGTGCAGAACAGGTTAAGACATGAGGCCCAAAGCCCGACTCGGCTGCAGGAAACAAATGAAGTGCGTTTTCATATATTTTTTTTGTCATTTCCACTTTCTCAGGATTTTCATCCCATTTGTTAATAACAATCAAATCAGACATTTCGATAATCCCTCTTTTAATACCCTGCAATTCGTCACCGGCCCCTGCAATCATCAGAAGTAAAAAGAAATCAACCATGGAGTGCACGGCAATTTCAGACTGGCCCACACCGACCGTTTCGATAAAAATTGTATTATAACCGGCAGCCTCACACAATATCATGGCTTCTCGTGTTTTCCTGGATATACCGCCCAGGCTACCGGAAGTAGGCGAAGGACGAATAAAAGCCTGGGGGTGGGCAGCCAGCTTCTCCATGCGGGTTTTATCTCCCAGAATACTTCCCTTCGATTTAATACTGCTGGGGTCGATAGCGAGGACAGCCAATTTTTTCTGTTTTTTTTCAATCAGATGCATGCCCAGAGCTTCGATAAAGGTACTTTTTCCTGCACCGGGAACACCTGTAATTCCCACTCGAACGGAATGTCCAGCATGGGGCAGGCAAGCTTCGATAATTTTGCGTGCTTCTTCCTGATGAGCCGGCAAAATACTTTCCACAAGTGTAATTCCACGGCTTAGATAAACCCGTTCACCGGCTAAAATACCCTTAATAATTTCTTCCGTTGTAAAAGTCTGTTTTTTTTTCTTACGGCTATTTTTGTCAGGATTTATGGAAGAAGGAACATTTGTTCCCGGTATTATTTTGAGTGAGGATTTTTTTGCCATGCATTTATCAGTTTTCAGGGCTCAAAATTATGTCAAGGAGGTCTTCTTCCAGTGATTTTAAGGGTGATTCAACAATACGCCCCAGCTCCTTCTCATTTTCGTAAATGATAAAGGTGGGTATTCTTTCGATATTTAAGTGGTCAATCGGCACTGTAATGGCATTTTTGTTTCTGTTGACAGCGATAATCTGGTATTGGTCGGGTTTTACATCAAGATAGTCAAGAATGGCCATAAAATGCGGAAAATGAAAACGACTGTCGCTACACCATGTACCCATTACAATGGTAAAAGTTAAGTTCGGGATTTTGTCTTTCAGGCTATCGAGTTGCTGGGTTTTCAGGCTGTATTTGTAAGTGTTATATTCTTCATTAAACCATTCCCTGAATTCCTTATCCTGAAAAACATCACGGGTACATTCACCGATAAGAATTACATCACCCGTTTTGTTAATCAATACTTTTTGATTGTAAATCTGTGCATTCAGCGTCAAACTAAATTGAAAAAGCAGGAACAGAAAAAACACCCTAAATTTGGTTTCCATATTTCGTTTATTTCATGTTAAGCAAAAATAGTAACAAAATCAAGAGTCAAAATAAAGATTATTCACCAAACCAGTCCGGTGAATCCAGTGAAATTCCATTATATATTTTTTTAAGGGAACTATTCCGTTGAAAATGGATGGGCTGATATATCATCGTAACGGTACCAGCACCGGAAAAAGAAAAGACTTGTAATCAAAATAGGAATACTCATAATGGTTTGAAATGTAAACAGATAATCAAGAGCAATCCATTTGTAAATCTCGACAAGAAAGCTTAATGTAGCCATAACGACAAAGAGCAGGTAAGCCCTTGGTGTCATGAAAGAAAAAATAAAAGGTTTTTGCTCTTCAAGATTAACAATCCTGTCCAGATAACGAATGGTGACATACTTTTTAAAGAAAAACTTATAAATCAGCAATCCCGAAGGTACACATACAGCCAGTCGTAAAATAAGCTTATAATTGTCATTGAAAAGATTTACCAGACTGTTGAATATCATAAAAAAACTGGTGAGCATCCAGGAAAGTGCGAATAAAAAGACCAGCGATCTTTTTGTAACCGTGGGAATATATTTTAATAATTTGTCCATAAAACAATTTTATATGGAAAAACCAGAATGGTCTGATATGGCGGGAGAAACAGTCAGTGTATTAATCCATCATAGGCATTTTCATTGGGTTATATTCAAACTTACGAAAAAAATATGAAAACTTCTATGG
>CAYNBC010000176.1:0-436 GCA_964395255.1 uncultured Sphingobacteriales bacterium
AATACTGCCATTTGTATTTCCGGCTGGACTTATCGATGGATAAGGAGCTTTTACATGAATCTCAAACTTATTGTGATGAAATAAATGACTGATTTTTACTTGCTGGCTATATAAAGCCTGAACAAAGAAGAGGATAAAAATATTCAGTAAAAATGTTTTCAAATTTATGGGTTCTGGTTTTCAAAAGGAGGAAGATACTGGCTGGTCTGGTTAAATTCAATGACAGCTTTTGGATAAGCAGCTTTGATTTTGACAGCAAGCTCAGGAGCAAGGGTTATTCCCCGGAATGTAATACGTTTTATTTTTTTCATATGATAAAAAGATTCAGGAAGACTATTGACCACATCAAAATCATGACCATATAAATCCAGCCAGCTAAGTTTTTTAAACCGGGTAAAATCCATTGTGTTGATGATACCGGAAGGATTTTCAATAC
>CAYNBC010000176.1:446-762 GCA_964395255.1 uncultured Sphingobacteriales bacterium
TCAAGCAGGCTATTGTAAAGTTCCTGATTGTTAAATTTAGAAAAATAATAGGAAAGACAACATTCTTCCGGGTTTTCTGGAGTTTTAGTGCATCCTTTGACATAATGAATGTAAAGCACTTTGCATGTGGGTTGTGCAATTAACGGTACTCTGGCTGATATGAGTATTGAAAATAAAATAAATATAATCCTTGCTTTCATGTTAATCATTTGACGGGCTAATATAGTAACAAGGCTAAAATTTGCAAAAATTACGCTAAATGTCATTTTCTTATTTTTGCTTACGGAAGAAAACCATGAAAAAGAATATTCGCAGA
>CAYNBC010000176.1:772-5421 GCA_964395255.1 uncultured Sphingobacteriales bacterium
ACTTTGATTACAGGAATTATCCTTTTATTGCTGGCGGCATTTTTCATTTTCCTGAATTATCTGAAAAAACACAATGAAAAGGTAAAAAATTATTTTCTGATACCTCGTGAGGTAAGAACCCGGCAATGGATACTTGATGGAAAGCGAATTATTCATGCGGTGATTCCTCCGAAAACCAATTTACCGGATGAACAATTTTTTCGACAGGAAAAATTATATAAGGCTGTCGCTCAGGGTGCTCAATGGATAATGAAAATGCAGGAACCGGAAGGGCGCTTTAAATACTGGTATTTGCCGGATAAAGATATTTTTGCCGACCGCTGGGATGATAATTTTTTGCGTCAGGCCGGAACGGCTTATGCTCTTGCCTGGGTTTATCAGCTTACTGGTGATTCTGCCTATCTTTTATCAGCTCAAAAAAATCTTTACTATCATTTTCGTTATCTCCATCTACTGGACCAGGATAAACTGTATTATCTTTTCAATTCGAAAAGTAAAACGGGCGGAATAGCACTTTCCATGCTGGCCATGCTGAAAATAAAAGAACAAACTGGCACTATTGAGTACGACTTTAAGCTCCAGCGTCTGGCCCAAATGCTCTTGTACCTGCAGGATTATGAAAAAGAAGGTAAATTCAAAAGCACTTATGTGTATGATGGCAACTACCAGTATGAAAAAACAAGTGGTTGGGAATCCATGATTTATCCGGGCGAAGCCATGCTTGCTCTGGAAGAAATGTACAGAGCTACAGCTCAGAAAAAATATAAGGATGCTTTCGATAAAGCCGTAAAGTATTACAATAAATGCCGGTACAGAAGGAATATGAAATTTGCCCCATGGACTGTTTCCGCACTTTGTTCCATGTATGAATTCACGCGGGAACCCACTTATCTTGATTTGGCCTGTAAACTGGGCAGGAAAATGCTTTTCTGGCAAAACAAATCACCCCGGGACCCTGAGTTTGGTAGTTTTTTCGGCTTAACCGATGTGTTTTCCTCCACCTACCTCGAAGCTTATGCCGACTTGATTAAGGCTCTAAAAACGAGTGGCAGGATAAAAGAAGCTGACCGTTTTATGTATTATTATCAGGCAGGGATTTCATGGATTTTGAAGTTGCAAATTGATGAACAAAAAGCATCCGGTTTTCAAAATCCGGAACTGGCAAAGGGAGGCTTTGTACGAACCAGCTATGACCCATTCATCCGAATAGATAACACCCAGCATTCCATTACTGCAATTACCAAAGGATTGATATACTTTAAATAAAATGATGAAAAAGCGGAAAAGATTCTTGAAATATGCCGGAAGCATCATTGTTTTGGTGGCTTTTTTTGTTTACGGGATTTATTACAAAGGATTTATTCCCCGGAAACTTAATACCGGCCTGTTGGAAAAAATGATTCAGGGTTGTACTCATTACTTAATGGCAAGTCAGAAAAAAGAGGGGAACTTTATTTATGAGCTAAACCTGAAAAACGGTGAAATTACGCAGGAAGATAATCAGGTTCGGCAGTCGGGGGCACTTTGGGGGCTGGCTTTGGCCTATACATACAAACCAACTGAAAGCGTAGAAGAGGCCGCAAAAAGAGGTCTGAATTTTTTCTTTCGGCATGCTGTATTTCACGATTCGGTAGTAGCTATTCACTACCCGGGTGAGGTGATGGCTTCCACCGGTACTACTGCTCTTCTTGCTTTAACTATCCTTGATATGATGCAAGCCTGCCCGACATGGCGCGAAGACAGTATGCATAAGAACCGGTTGACTTATTTAATCAACACATTGCAATACTTAAAACACCCGGAGGGTGGTTTTTATTCCTATTACAGTGTTCAGAATATGATGCCTTTGGGTTCTCCCAATCCTTATGCTGACGGAGAAACTTTGCTGGCTTTATGCAAATATTACCGCTTGTTTCCGGATCAGGTTTTCTTGTCCCATCTGGAAAATTCTGCCCGGTTGCTATATGAGCATTATGTTGAAATAGCCCGGAAGAAACAAGACGACAATGCCCTGACCAAAGGTTTTTATCAATGGGGCACCATGGCATTTTATGAGTTGTTTGAAATAACCGGTGATACTTCTTATACGGAAAAGATTCTTGACCTGGCACACTGGATGATTGATGTGCACAAAACCCTGCGGAGAACCAAAAATACGGCTTATGCATATGAAGGACTGGCAACAGCATATCGATGTGCTTTATTGACCGGACGCCTTGAAGATGCTGAAAAAATCAAAAAAGTGATTCATCGTGGATTTTTTCGCTTGATTACCTGGCAGTATGCCGGACCCAGAGAAAACCTTTATCTGTTGTTTACCACGAATAAAATCGAACAGGCACAGGGGGGTGTTATGAATTCATGTTGCAATCCCTTGCTGCGCATTGATGTTACACAGCACCAGCTTCATGCGGGAATAAGGATTTTGCGGTTTGTTTTGAAAGAGAACTAATTTTCCCCATTCTTAGCTGTCTTTTATATTCCTGGTAATAACTGAAAAACAAAATTTTTCCTTTTCGTTTCATGGTAAATGTAACGGTAAATTTTGTCCTTCATTTCATACATAAAAAAAACCGGAACCTTAAAAAGGCTCCGGTTATGTCATTATTCAATTTTATCGAATGATTAGTGAATCAATACCTTAGCGTTGAAGGGTTGCCCATTGGTGAATACGCGAACCAAATAAACGCCTGCACTCAGATTGGTGGGAATGACCTGAAGTTTGTCGCCCGACAGTTTGCGTGATGCCATTTCCTGACCGTTGATACTGATAATCGAAACCTTAGCCTGGTCATCAAAACCGGCCAGATAAATATTCTTACCCAGCGAATAAATCCTTGTGGCTGAAATATGGCTGTTTTCAACACCGGTGACCACGGTTTCAGGAATAAAATGCAGGTAAAAGCGATCATCTGCAGTCCCTGCATCCAGATTTACTTTCAAGGCATCTCCTCGACTCAGGTTTACGGTTTCATGGGTTAGGTTATCGGTAAGGAAAACTTTAATACCGGGAAGAATGTTTTCTGTACGATTCATCCGGAAAATGTATTCTCCAGGAATACCGGCATAAATTCCCAGCGGTACGACAACAGGATCAACAACAGGCGGTAGTCCCTGAATAACATAATTTTTATTTTCACCATTGTCTTCTACCAGTTTTGAGTAAAACGAAAGGTTGGGATTTCCCTGCAGCTTTTCACCATCATAAAGGCGGTCAAAAGATGGGGTTGCTTCTTCCAGAAAGCCTACCAGAATTTCGTTGTAATTGTGTTCCGGTCCTTCAACGCTGACCCAGTAGCGTTGAACTTGTACGGGATCAGGAACAAAAAAGTTGGGATTCTGAGCACTTCTCCAGGATTGATTAAAGCTTGCCGAAGTGCCGCTACCGTTACTTTGTGCAAAAAATCCCTGACCTACGGCAAAATAATTACTTGGTACAGCCGAACCATTGGAGCTGGCAGTTCCACCAGTTCCATTATGCGATGCATAATCACCCGAATTAAAGTTGGCCGAATGTGCAAAGAAATAAACGGTTCCATTTAAATTGGTGTTATTTGAAATAAACGAACTGATGCTTACCGGTGAAGGATATGGATTGCCTAAAAGGTTCCAGTCATTGTTGTTACCTGAAATGGTAACGGTTTTATTGCCGGTATTCAAAGTACCGCTGAACGCAATTGTTTTGTTGGCATTATAAGAACAATAATAACCCTTACCTACTGTAAGTGAAGTGCCGGGAAAGATTCTTGTCCAGCTCTGGGAGGGACCATAGGTGTACATATTGAAACCGCCTTTGGAAGCATCGTAAAGCGTAGCACCCGTAGCATTGCTAACCGGTGAGGATACAAAATGGATAATTCCGCTCTGAGTTCCGATAGTGCCACCGGATACATAACGGTTAACTGTAGCTGTCCCGGTTATGGAAATTGTGCCGTTATCAACAAAAGAACCTGTTCCGCTCGCATCTGAAGAAATAGTAAAATCTCCGGTACTCAGGGTATTTCCTGAATTAATTGTAAGACTTGCCGTAGATGCAATAGTAACTGATGAAGCGGTAGCATTTTGATCAAGGGTAACAGCATGATTAATATTTACAGCACCAAGCGATTCAGTTGTAGAGGGTACGGCATTGGCAGTCCATGTACTTGCTGAGGACCAATTACCTGAACTGGCAGTTGTCCATCCGGATTGAACGGTATAGCTATAATTTGATCCGCTATTATTATTCAAATTAATCGTATAAAAATCTGCTTTTGAATGAGTAATTGTCATCCCGTCTCCAGATGTAAAAATATAATAACTTACAGAAGCAGATGGAGTATTAACAGAAGCAGGTATAGTGGCTGTGTAAGATGTACCTGACCCTGACATTTCCGTTATGGTTGAAGAGGACCAATTATCTGTGGAATATCTTAAATATACACCTTGACCCGTTGATTTAGAACCTGATAATGTTGCAGTAATTGTTACCGCCTGACCCGGATAAACCGTTGTTGGATTTTGAGATACACTCGAAACTGATATTACCGTCCCTTGTATTTCAAAAAAAATCATTTGATAACTTGGATTAGTGCCGGCATCTTTAGTTTTAAAAACATATTTATAAGAGCTATTACTAACATTAATATACATGGATCCAGTAGTAGTAC
>CAYNBC010000177.1:0-5403 GCA_964395255.1 uncultured Sphingobacteriales bacterium
AAATAATATTTATTGTTCTTGCGAATGAAAGCTGAATTTTCACATAATATTTAAACAGTCCTGGTGTTAAACTATTCATAACCTGCAAGTTGTATATCCTTGCGTTTACACTATAATAGTAATGGTGTAATAGGATTATCTTTGCCAGCAAAGACAAATTTTCATGAACCCGCGGCAACGGCTTTTAAAAATTATTGAATTGTTTGAAAAAGACAATTCTTTTCCAAAGACAGAACTTAAATATCAGTCCGTATATGAATTGATGGTGGCTGTCATGTTGAGTGCTCAATGTACCGATAAAAGGGTCAATCAGATTACCCCAACCTTTTTCAATCGTTTCCCGGATTTTAAATCACTGGCTGCTGCCAGCCAGGAAGAGGTCTTTGAAGTCATTAAAAGTTGCTCTTATCCCAACAACAAAGCCAGGCATCTCATTGCCATGGCGCGGGATGTTTGTGACCGTTTACAGGAAAAAATCCCCGATAATATTGATGAACTGCAGAAAATACCCGGAATAGGACGTAAATCAGCCAATGTGATTGCAGCCGTGGCTTTCGGTAAGAATGTTATGCCTGTTGATACCCATGTATTTCGTGTTGCCCAGCGTATCGGTCTTGTCAGCCCGTCAAAAACACCACTGGAAGTGGAAAAAAAATTACTTGCCATAGCTCCCGAAGACAAACTAAACCATCTCCATCACTGGCTTATATTACACGGACGGTATGTCTGTCAGGCACGCAAACCCCGATGCATGGAATGCAAAATTTCAGCTTATTGCCTGTATTTTCAGCAACATAATTTTTAAATTTTACCTTTTTTAATGCGATTCCTTTGTTGTTATCACTTCATTTGTGTCATCTTTGCTGGTCCAGAGGATATTTGAATTTGTAAGAAAAGATTAAATTTTATCCATTTATGAAAAAATATTTTAAAAACCTTGTTCTGGCCTTAATCGCTTTGTTTATATTATCCTCCTGGGGTGGTACAGGTCATTATCTTATCGGAGAAAAAACAAAACTGTATGCGCAAAATGAACTCTCATGGCTGCAGTTATGGACGGATAGCCTGGCAGCTCACGCTTCCGATCCCGATTTCCGTAAGCACCTTGACCCTGACGAAGGTCATAAACATTACATTGATATAGACAATTATCCCGGCTTTCCTCATCTGCCCACTTTTGACAGAGATTCCCTGATTCTGCTTTACGGTGAAGACTTTGTCAATCAGCAGGGTATCTTGCCCTGGGCCATTGAAGCCACTTACGATTCATTGGTCTGGTATTTCAAACAAAAGGACTTCGACAGAGCCCGTTATTTTGCCTATGACCTCTGTCATTATGTAGCCGATGCCCATCAGCCTCTGCATATAACGGCCAATTACAACGGACAACTAACCGGAAACTATGGAATTCATGCCCGTTATGAATCCGTAATGGTTGACCGCTATGCCGGAGAAATGAGCTTTCAAACATTTCATGTTCAACCCATTGCTCATGTCCGGAAGTATATCTTCAATATTCTTCTCCAGAATCATCTTTATGTAGATTCCATCATGATGGCCGATTCCATAGCTCAAGCCCGGACAAATTCCAATTTCAACGATGAATATTACCGTATTTTATGGAATCTTACAGGCAATTTTACCTCGCAGCTTATGAGCCAGGCATCACATCGCCTTGTCGAATTCATTTATACAGCCTGGGTAGAGGCAGGTAAACCTACTATTACTTCTTCTTCGAATATCCTTTCAATGACCAAACCTGCAATAGGCCTGTCCATCTTTCCCAATCCCACCAGCGATTCCACAATCATCAGCTTTCATCTACCCGGACAGGGATATACAAGGTTGATTGTTACTTCATATTCAGGAAAATATACGCGGGTACTTACCGATAAATTTTTGAATGCAGGAAAACATCAAATCGTCTGGTCAGGTGGAGGCCACAAAGGGCTTTATGTAGTTTCGCTTTACTTTAACAATCAGGTTAAATCCATGGTTGTTGAAGTTCTGTAAACGAAGTCTATATTCCACGGAAAATTCATAAATTTCCGTTTTTTAAATCGTAAATTTGTTATTCAAATCCTTAAAATAAAAAATACTATGGCAAAAGAAATGTCCGAAAAAGATAAGGTTCTTAATCTGACCATCGCAAACCTTGAAAAGCAATATGGCAAAGGCATCATCATGCGAATGAGTGATGAAAATCTGACGGATATAGAATGTATTTCAACAGGTAGCCTGGGGCTGGATATAGCACTGGGAGGAAAAGGTCTTCCCCGCGGGCGAATAGTTGAAATTTTTGGACCTGAATCGTCCGGTAAAACAACGCTGGCTTTGCATGTTATTGCAGAAGCACAGAAAAAAGGCGGCATTGCTGCTTTTATAGATGCTGAACATGCTTTTGATAAAGTATATGCTGAAAACCTGGGTATAGATGTTGATAATCTTCTTATTTCCCAGCCTGACAACGGTGAACAGGCTCTCGATATAGCCGATAATTTAATACGCTCGGGTGCTATAGATGTTCTGGTTATTGACTCGGTGGCAGCCCTTGTACCCAAAGCAGAACTTGAAGGGGAAATGGGAGATTCAAAAATGGGATTACAGGCCAGGTTGATGTCTCAGGCTCTACGGAAATTAACAGCGTCCATTTCCAAGACAAAGAGTATCTGTATCTTTATCAACCAGCTTAGAGAAAAAATCGGTGTGATCTACGGAAACCCTGAAACAACAACAGGAGGAAATGCTCTGAAATTCTATGCTTCGGTAAGATTGGATATTCGGAAAATATCGACCATCAAATCCGGTACTGATATGGTAGGTAACCGTACACGCGTTAAGGTAGCCAAAAACAAAGTGGCTCCTCCCTTTAAACAGGCTGAATTTGATATTATCTATGGTAAAGGTATCAGCCGTGAAGGCGAAGTGCTTGATTGGGCAGCCGATCTCGGTATCATCAAAAAAAGCGGTTCATGGTATAGCTACGGTGATACCAAGCTGGGGCAAGGACGAGATAGCGTTGTTGAACTATTAAGAGACAATCCCGACCTGATGGAAGAAATTTCAGCTAAATTGAAAGAAAGAATATTTCAACCCAAAGAAAGCTAAATCATGAAAAATATTTACATCATTCTGGCCGGTTTGCTTCAGGTATTTATGGCATCGGCTCAGCAGGATACATTGAGCGTTTTTGACCCTGCAACCACTACTTCGGCATATTATAATCCTTCGGTCTATACCCGGCAAATGGCAAGGTTTGACCTGGAAAAACCGGTTTTAATCCGTGGTTTTGGTGTTTACCTGAGTGGCTCGCAAAACGGAACCGTTAAAATGCGTATGTTCGGTCACTCCGGTGGTGAATTCCTGGCTTCACTTTTTAATGACATCATTGACCCGCTAACACTGACCAAGCAAAAGGATGGTGTTGAAAAGGTTGTGGTCGAACTGGATAGTCCTTATGTTTACCTTGCCAACAATCAATTTTTCCTGTTGTTTGAAGAATTTAACAATGCCCGTTTGATAACTGACCGTACCGACCATCCTTTAGCCTGTGAATCCAATTCGGGAGGCACATACTATTATCAATATGTTTTCCGGCAAAGTGATAATACATGGTATCTGGCCAGCAACGAAAACCGTGCTTTTGCCATCGAAGTGTATGTAGATTATCCTTTGCCCGAATCCAAAAATTACTATACCGACATTACCGAATGGGCAGGAATAGAACTCAATCATTCCAATGCTTCCCTGGCAGCAGCCGATTATAACGATGACGGCTGGTTGGATTTGCTTGTCACAGGTCAGCTTTACGAAAATCAAAAAGACGGAACCTATAAAAATGTAACCACTGAAAAAAATCTTCTATCGGCCTATCCATCGACTTCAGCCAATGCTTTTGTTGATATGGATAATGATGGCGACCTCGACATTATTTTTCTGGGTGCCGATTCCTCGGTGCTGTATGTTAATGACAATGGTTCTTTTACAGCCAGAGTGTTGAGCCTTCCTCCCATGCCGGCTATTCTGTCGTTTAGCTTTGCCGATATCAATCACGATAAATATCCCGACCTATTTATCGGTCAATTATGGAAAACCTATCCCGCAGCCGAACCCAATCGTTTTTTTATCAATAACGGAAATCTGGATTTTACCGAAAGTACACAAACCATATACCCTAAATGGGATGGAACCTGGAACTATCCTGATGGCCGCTGGGACCCGGCAAATTTTGTCGTTGAAAGAAACCGCAACAGCCGGGGCTCTCAATGGGTGGATTTTGATAATGATGGCGACCTGGACCTTTATGTAACCAATTATTTCCTCCAGCAGGACGAATTTTACCGGAACAACGGAGACGGTACCTTTACTGATATCTGTATCGAAAAAGGTATAGATTACAATCAAAATGGCGCCAATCACGGAACAGGTGTGGATTGGTTCGATTATAATAACGATGGTAATTTAGATTTGCTATTGCCTCAATTTGCCCATCCCCGCTTTATCGAACCTTATGACCATCGTGGAACTGCGCTTTACCGAAATGAAGGGCCACCCGATTTTTCATTTACCGATTTAACCGGGCAATACAACAATTATAAAGGATTGATTTCCCCGGTAGGTCTTGAACTGGAAGAAACCCATGCCGGAGGTGCCTTCGGAGATGCCAATAATGACGGTCTTGCCGATATCCTTTTAACGGTTTTTTATGGTTGCCGGTACATAGATTTTTATGAACAACAGGAAAATCATACCTTCAAGTTAAAAACCTTTGAATACGGTCTTGAGCGCATCAATACCGGTAACGATGTGCTCTGGTTTGATTATAACAATGATGGCCGCCTGGACCTGGGCATTGGACACAAAGGTAAGTTCAGATTATATAAACACAATGTATGGAACGGTCATAGATGGATTGAACTCGAATTAAGAAGTACAAGTGCCCATACCTACGCTATTGGTGCGCGTGCTTATGTTTATGCCAACGGTAAAATGTACATGCAGGAAGTATCGGCTGGTAGAGGGCAAAAAATGCAAAAGCCTTATCGCCTTCATTTTGGATTGGGCTTTACTCCCGTTATTGACTCTGTGGTAGTGAGATGGCCTTCCAATCCTCCTCATAATGAAACTTTTACAAATCTGGAAGTTGACCATATTTACCGCCTGGTTGAAGGTGGCAGTGTTCATAGCTCCGTTAGCGAAATCGGTGAAAACTCCTATCAGGTTTTTCCCAACCCTGCAAGTACCTTTATTTCCATATCAGGAAAGGCTATCCGGGATATTACCCTTATGGATATGGCCGGAAAATCTATCCTGCATAAGACTTTTGATAATCCCAATTCCCAGACAAATATCTTATTACCTTCAAAACTGGCCGGTGGACTTTACCTGCTAAAGATTAATAAC
>CAYNBC010000178.1:0-5368 GCA_964395255.1 uncultured Sphingobacteriales bacterium
ACTGATTCCGGCTTTATCATAAATTATCATATATGTGCCAGGAATTATTCTACAGAAGCTTCTTCGGGCGTTTTGTTTTTTTCACTAACAAGTGTTAATTCATGGATTAAGTTCTGTGCATTTGCGAATTTGTCGATGACAAATAAAACATAACGAATATCCACAGAAATGGTACGATTATAGACCGGATCGACCACAAGGTCTCCAATCATAGCTTCCCAGTTACCGTCAAAAGCGATTCCAACAAGTTGACCTTTGTCATTAAGAACAGGGCTACCGGAATTACCACCGGTAATGTCGTTGTCAGTAAGGAAGCAAAGACGAAGTGTATCGTTTTCGGCATAGGGGCCAAAGTCTTTGTTCAGCAACAATTCTTTTAAGCGGGGATGAACATCAAACTCTTCATCACCGGGGATTTCTTTTTCCAGTATGCCTTTATAGGTTGTGTAGTAATTATAAAAAACAGCGTCTCTGGCAAAATAAGGTCTGACTGTTCCGTAGGTTAATCTTAAAGTTGAATTGGCATCAGGATAAAAAACTTTATCCTTGTTCCATTCTCTCTGCAGTTCGATATAGTCTTTGTAAAGCTCATTGATTTGATTGGTGGCATTCATAAAGGTTACATAATTATTTTTAACAAAATCAACGCTTAGTTTATAAAAATCCAACAATTTGTCTTTGGCCAGGATTTTTTTCGAAGGCTTGTTAAAGAATTTTTGCGTTTTTGCTTCATTGAAAATAATGGAGTTTGCAAGAAGTTCGTCAATAAATGCCGCAGCTTTATCCTCCAGCGTTTTCCCCTGATAATTATTTTGAATATATTGTACCAGTTCCGATTCCTGAAGCTTGTCATTGGAAGATAAAAACCTGACAGCGAACAGCTTAAAGCTTTTCTTTTCCCGGTCAAGTGTACCACTCTGGTTTAGCTTTTCCCAGCTTTCTTTTATTTTCATTAAATCGGAATCATTTTTTGATATTTTATTACCTTCCAAAAGAAGCGAGTAATGATTATAAATGTTCCTGAGCAAGCTATAGGTGGAAAGGCGCCTTAAACCCACAGCAGAATAGTAAAAAGAAGGCATAATTTCATAAAGGCCTTTATAGGCGTTTTCATAGCGATTAAATATATCACCATATTTTTCAATTCTTTCGGGGCTCTTGGTAATCCATTCAGTAATTTCCTTTTCTTTGGCAAGGTATTTATCGATGAGTTTGAATCGTTTTAAACCTTCGTTAACGCCTTTGGTGTATTTATAAAAGTTGGCAAGGCCAGCGTAGTCGGATGCCAGTTCAAGGCGAGTCTGGGGGTCGGCATCCATAGCTTCTTTCATATTTTTTAAAACCTCGTCAAAAATGGTAATAAGAGCTGGATTTTCAACATTTTGCTTGTATTTGATATCATACGAACTCAGATAACGCTGGGTATTTCCGGGGTATCCCATTATCATGGCAAAGTCACCGCGATGAAGACCATCCAGACTGATTTCAAAATATTTCAGCGGTTTATAAGGAACATTATCTTTGCTGTAAGGTGCAGGTTTTCCGTCAGGTCCTACATAAACTCTCAGGATGGAAAAATCACCGGTGTGGCGAGGCCACATCCAGTTATCTGTATCGCCACCAAATTTTCCAATAGATGAGGGAGGAGCAGCTACAAAACGGACATCCTGAAATGTTTCGTAAACCATCATATAATATTCAAGGCCGGAAAACATGGATTTTATTTCGGCTTCATAATGGGTACCTTCCAGACTATCTGCCTTAATTTTATCGAAAAACTCTTTTTTGGCATTTTCGGCTTCTTCTTCGGAGGCTGCAGCCTTGACTATAGAGTCCACGGCAGGGGTCAGGTCTACCATATAAACAAGCCTGGATACGGTCATGTTGGGAATGGGAATTTCTTCTTCCAGGGAACGAGCCCAGAAACCCTCGGTCAAAAAGTCGTTTTCCACTGTGCTAAGTTCAGCGATGGCATCATAACCACAGTGATGGTTGGTGAAAACCAATCCCTGTGGCGATACAAGTTCACCTGTACAGAACCCTCTCCCCAGCCTTAATACGGCATCTTTCAGACTGGAGTGGTTAATACTGTAAATATCTTCGGCTGTCAGCTTCAAACCGAGTTCTTTCATTTTGTCCATGTTAAGCTGCTTGATGTAAAGTGGCAGCCACATACCTTCATCAGGTTTTGCCAGAGCGCTTGCTGCTACAGCAAATACCACGATAATCAATAAATAAACCTTTTTCATTATGATTGTTTTATGTGCGTTAAACAGTTTTACCTGACAGCGAAATTATTAAAAAAACATTTCCTATTCTATTAACACAATGACCTTTTATAATTTTGCAGGCGCAACTAAAACAATGAAACCTTATTATCTGATTATACTGGCAGGAGGTAGTGCTTCCGGAAAATCTACCCTTTTAAATGCACTCAAAAATCATTACTCCAACGGAGAGCTGTGCATCATCTCGATGGATGACTATTATAAACCGATTCAATACCAGAAAAAAGACGATAAGGGTATTTACAATTTTGATTTGCCGGAATCCCTTGACGATAAAGCCTTAAAAAAAGACCTGGAAACACTGGCTCTGGGAAGGTCCTTTGACCGGCTGGAATATACATTTAACCATCCTGAAAAAATTCCTGCCCTGAAACATTTTGAACCGGCTCCTGTGGTTGTTGTTGAGGGGTTATTTACTTTCTGGTTTTCCTGGCTCAGAAAACTGTCTGATTATAAAGTTTTTATTGAGACAGATACTCAAATTTGTTATCAAAGAAGAAAAGACCGGGATTTAAAAGAAAGAGGTATTCCCATAGATATATTTGAACATCAATGGAATCATCATGTGTTACCTGCCTATAAAAAATATCTGGAACCTTTTAAAAAAGAAGCATCGCTGATTATTTACAACAATGAAAATTTTGACAGGGGCTTGAGGGAGCTGATTTCCCATATAAACCATGTTTTAAAATAATTTATGAAAACTTACGAGCAAGTTGTTGAATACCTCTATACCCGGTTGCCCATGTTTCAACGAATAGGCCCTCCTGCTTTTAAGAAAGATTTAAGCCGTACGATTCGCCTCTGTCAGGTGCTGGACAATCCCCAGACGAAATTTAAATGTTTACATATTGCGGGTACCAATGGAAAAGGTTCTGTAAGCCACATATTGGCTTCCCTGTTAATAAAGGCAGGATATAAAACCGGTCTATTAACATCCCCTCATTTGCTGGATTTCAGGGAAAGAATAAAAATTAACGGAAAGGAAATACCGGAAAATTTTGTTGTTGAGTTTGTCCATCAATGGAATAAAGAAATCGAAGAAATCGACCCCTCCTTTTTCGAACTAACGGTAGCTATGGCATTTGATTATTTTGCTGAGGAAAGAGTGCAATACGCTGTAATAGAAACAGGCCTGGGAGGGCGGCTTGACAGCACCAATATTATCACTCCTGAGATTGCTGTAATTACCCATATTTCTTTTGATCACACCAATCTTCTGGGGCATACGATGGAACAAATTGCCTATGAAAAAGCCGGGATTATCAAACCCGGTGTTCCTGTTGTTATTGGACGAAAACAAAAGGACATTCAGCATGTGTTTGAATCTGTGGCCAGAGAGAAAAATGCACCCATCATCTATGCTTCTGATATATGTGAAACTGTTCAGAAAAGCCGTAATTTTTCTACAGCCCTGTATGAGTCCACAGTATTTGAAAGTAATAAAAAATATGCATGGGAATCGGATTTAGTGGCTGATTATCAGGCCGAAAATATCAATACAGCATTTTGTACCGCCATGCAACTGCCTGTATTTAACGCATCAATGGAAAGTTATTTCAGGCAGGCATTGAGACAGGTTTGTTTAATTACAGGATTAAGAGGCCGCTGGGAAGTCGTTTCAGAAAAACCCTTAATAATTGCTGATATTGGCCATAATCCTGAAGCCCTCAGCCAGACATTGAAGCAACTGGAAAATTATGATTTTGAAAATCTTTATATTCTATATGGAAGCAGTGAAGACAAGGACCTGGACGGTATAATGAAACTGTTGCCCACCCGGGCCAGCTATGTGTTTTCAAGACCCAATGTACCCAGAGGGATGAACGCCAATGAACTGGCTAAAAAGGCTGCGCAATCAGGTCTGAATGGTCGGGTGATAGAACAGCCTGACAAAGCTCTCAAATATTTATTGAATAATATAAAGCAGGATGACCTCCTGTTGATAACTGGCAGTGCTTTTCTGGTAGCAGATGCACTGGCATATCTGGAACAATATCCCAAAAGCCAATAGAAATATTTCTTTTTGACTATTGTAAATAAGCAATGGCACTTTCAAGGATAGTATCCAGCCCCAGATCTATATCTTCTTTTTTCATATAGACAACAATATCCGGTGGAACACCCAATTCAATGTTCCATCCATCAGGCAAAAGTGTTTTGCTGGCCGAATATCTGAAGTACCATCCATTAGGCAATTCATCACCTGCAGGTATACCACCTCCGCCTCCGGTCGTATCACCCATAATGGTTATGTTGGGAAAAGCTTTACACATGGCTGCAAAAAATGTTGTAGCACTGTAGGAAGAACGATTTGTCAGAACTACTATTTTTTTGGGGTATGTGTATTCCTTATCAGGTTCTATGTAAACTTTATTTTCGGGAGAAAAATCTTGATGTGAAGGACCTGATTTCAGATAAGAAGAATAAACCCACCGCTTTGTATCAGCCAGGTAAGAAATCATGGTAAAAGCATTGATCAGAGAGCCACCACCATTGTTTCGGACATCAATAATCACTCCTTTCGCTTTCTCAAATCTTTTCAACACATAAACCATGTCATCTCCTGAAATATATCTGGAAAAACTCCCGTAATACACATAGCCCACTGAGTCAATGATTTTGTTGATAAAAGGGCCAGTTATGCGGTAATCTTCTTTCAGGTAATTTCTTTCCAGCAGTTCATAATCAAAGTTCTGGGGGCGGTCAAGGTAAAATCTCCAATTACGGCTAACATCAAAATCGGAAATTAAATTCACATGCCCATCGCGTAATACATAGAGCATTTCAGACATCAAATCAAACAATTCTTCATCAGAAATTGAGGATGAAATACGGGAAGCAAAAGTGTCATGTACAAGCTGCCAGTCAACATTTTTTATATCAAAAAATGAATATTTCTGGTCAATGGTTTTCCAGAGATATTCAAAATTGGTTATAGGGTCATTGTTGGGATTGGTATCCATGAATATCTCTTCACAGGAAGTGAAAAGCAAAAGGATAATCAGGAATATGAATAGTTTTCTCATGGCTAAAAATTGAATAAAAATCCAAATCTTAAACTATGCATAGCATAAGAG
>CAYNBC010000179.1:0-5368 GCA_964395255.1 uncultured Sphingobacteriales bacterium
AATTTCCACAATAACGGGGTGTACTCAAAAGAAAGAAAACTGATTTTGAGTGTTAGAGACAGTGGTTCAGGGCTGGCTGCTTACAAATTATTAGTCGATAATAAATGGCACCCGATTTATTACGACAAAAAATCATCCCGTTTTTATTTCAAACCGGATGAACACTTGAAAAATGGTTGGCACCAAATCCATTTTGAAGTTGAGGATTTTAGCGGTAATAAATCAAACTCATATGACCAAACTTAAGGTAGGTGACATAGCTCCCTGGTTCGAAGGGACAGATTATCAGGGAAATACCATAAAATTATCGGACTTTAAAGGACATAAACTGATATTGTATTTCTATCCAAAAGACAATACGCCCGGTTGCACGGCAGAAGCTTGCAGTTTCAGGGATGAATATCAAAAATTACTGGATATGGGTTATAAATTAGTGGGTGTAAGCCCTGATACTGCGGAATCCCACAGGAAATTTACCGAAAAATACCAGTTACCATTTCCTCTTATTGCAGATACTGAAAAAGAAATCGTCCGGAAATACAATGCATGGGGCGAAAAAAAACTCTACGGTAAAACATACGAAGGTGTTTTGAGAAAAACTTATGTTATTTCTGAGGATGGTAAAATCGAAAAAATTATTGAAAAAGTAAAAACCAAAGACCCCGTATCACAAATCCTGGATTAATTTTTCAAAAAAACAAAAGCACGGAAGAAAACCAGAGAATTATTGGTATTAACACCCAGAAAATAGGTGGATTTTTTTAATTCCAGATTTAATTTCGAAGTTGTTTTGAGAATATCGGATGATTTGTGCTTGTAAACTCTGTCACCCAGTAATGAGCCGAAGATATAAGCATCGTCAAGGTTGATATTCTGGTCGGCATCAATAACGGTAAAGCTAAAACTACCCCGGGATTTCAATACCCGTGCAGCTTCATTGATAATAAATTCGGGTTTTTCAAAGTAATGGAATACCCCGCATGAAGTAACATGATGAAACTGCTCATTTTCAAAAGGCAGGGGGTCGTTCAGGTCATGAAAAACAAGTTGGGAAGCGAATTTTTTTTGTTCGCAAACAAGGAGCATGTCGGGTGAATTATCAACACCAGTAACATTCAATCCGCACAAATAATAAGGGAATGATGATAATCCACTGCCAATTCCCAGATCCAGGATATCTTCTCCTTCGCTTAAAAACTCATAGGTAAGGCCAAAAAGCATTTCAGGCCCGTACCATTCATGCATACGGGCATTTAAGTCATATTCTTTTGAAAAATCGTAAACTTCCGATGCCATAAACATTAAAATTCAAAGTTGAAGTAAAGTGTGTAAGCACCTGCAGGAATTCCTTCAAAATGGAATTGGTTTTGTTCGTTGACTTCAACGGAAAATTCCAGATTTTCTTCCTTGTTTTTTATCAAAACGTTTTTACCGGCCAGCAGAACATCAGGCGACATGGAGAACTCGCCTTCGAGTATGGCATTGTCGGTATCCAGAACTATAGGTCCGGCTTCTATCAGGTAATTGCCACTTTTGATATCTTCAAAACGGAAAAAGCCGTTTTCATCTGCTTTTGTTTCTTTGACAACTTCGTTGCCGGGTGCTTTTTTCAGAACCACATCTACATCTTTGATAGGGCCATTAACACTCCGGAGGTTACCGGAAAAATAGGTTTCTGCAATTGTAAAGCTTAAAATAAAAATAGAAATAATAAGGACAATGAAGTTTTTCATAATTGTACTTTTTAACGGTAATATACAAAAATATAGTGTGAATTTCAAAATTAGCTACATGAAATACACAAACACACTAATTATCCACAATTTTCAAAAAAGGGAATGAGCCGGATCAGTTAAATTGAAACAATTTTTCAATGACTTTCCAGACTTCATTTTTATCGGGGTTATAATCGAAAACATAATCCGGTTTTAGTCTGTACAATTTATTTTCGCTGGCGAAAAGCTTTTCACCACCGCCCGTAACATTCAACATAACAATAGCATTTTTGTCAATGGAGCCGTTCCGGGCTTTTTTGAGCAAAGATGCAAAAGCCACAGCAGCAGCAGGATGTATGTCTATGCCTTCATTTTCCTCAAAAATAGCAGCAGCTTCATGCGCTTCGGAATTGGTAATGCCCATCATTTCGCCTCCGGTATTGTAGAGTGTATCGTATACACCACCCGGAATTGAATAAGGAGGCTTTCTGTTGGAAAGGACCTTGGCGATAATTTCTGCCACCTGCTTGCGGGTCAGATTTTCGTCAAGCTCGGGAAATTCCCTCGTACCTTTTTGCCATGCTTCAACAATGGGTATGAATGGCTTATTTTGAGAAAGAATGTGTTTCATCATATGTTTGCCAAACCTTCCGTCTTCTATCAATCTTAAATTAGCTTCATAGGCAGCAATGGCCCCGGTACCGCTTCCTATGGCCTGAAAATAATAATCGGGAATGCGACCGATTTCATAGGAGGCTGACAATACTGTAGTAGCCATACCGTCCCTGCGGGCTACATTCTTTGCACCCCCTTCAGGCAAAAACTGCGGATGCTCCTGAGCAATTCCCGATAAAAGAATGGAATCGAAATAATCGCTTCCACGCCTGGAAGAAATTAATTTGACACAGGATTGAATGGGGTGATTAAACCACATGGCATCTTCGATATTGTCTTCAGGAACACATAAGAGCAACTTAATTCCATTATCGGAACAAACTTTTGCAAAAGCTCTGGCAGTATTTCCTGCTGAAGCCACTACCAATACCTTGTCCGTATTTTTTTCCAGCCGGGCACATACAGAGTATGCTTCTGTTTCTTTAAAGGAGCAGGTTTGCATAAAAGCTCCTTTTTCGGGCCAGTATCCACTAAATGTAATATACAGATTGGGCAAACCTGTGATTTTACACAGTTTTTCGCTCCGGTAGGTGACAGGAGCTGCCGAGCCATCCAGCATTTGATGAACAGGAAGCCAGTCGGAAAAACGGTATAAACCGTATTCCAATCCTTTGACTTCAATTTGTTTTTTTTCATAGACTGTACGGATAAGTCCTTCATCATTTTCAAATGGAGAACTTAACATCCAGCCTGTATCTTCAAAAATATTTCCGTATTTTACAGATTGTAATTTGTATCTCGTTGGTTCGAATTTCATAAACAACCTTTAAAAAATGGCAAAAATAGATTTTGCTTTCATTTTAACCAAATTAGTATTTACCGGAAAGCTATTAAAGCAGTTGAAAATGTAATAATTGTATTTTATTTACATGAAAAAAAAAGCCGGAACAAGTGATGTCCCGGCTTCATGCAGGCAAAAGTGAAACTATTAAACCTTTTCGATGGTTACTTTGGTATCATAAAAGGATGAGCTACCACCAATCGGGTCGGTGAGACACATATTGGGCGTAACTTTATCAACAGCCAGAACAGGGTTGGGGCAGGCCGAATCTTTTCTTCTGGGGTCTCCTTTGATGGTCTGACCATCAATAACGATGTCAGTACCACCATAAGCCCAGTGGCCAAAGTGCCATGACATGGTAACCACACCTGGGCGAATACCCTGTATAATACGAATTCTGGCTTTTACCTGAATCTTCTGACCGTTCAGAAGGTCAATCATTCCTTCCGGATTTGAACTGGATTTAAGCGTTACCCAATCATTTTCTTTCAACCCTAATTTATCTGCATCTATTTTATTGATATAAACAACATTTTCAGGTTTGATCGAAAGCTGTGACCAATAATTACCAATGGTACGGGACTGACCTCCGAACACTTCTTTGAATGTGCTCATCCGGAATTCATTATCGCCTCTTTTTTCAAAGCCTGTTTCTTCTTCATTCATGTACTTTATGGTTACATATTTACCGAGACCGAAGAAGTTTTTACCGGTAATAGCATTTTTGGTTTTCGCTACATTTTCCACATAAAATTTGGTAAAGCCTTTCAGCTTGCCTTTGTTATAAGGTGCATCAGCAAAGGCACTGCTGAAGTTTTCGTAACGGCCTCCGCGGTTCAGTACATAAACTACACGTTTAAGAAGGCTTTCATCTCCGCCCAGTGCTTGTTTGTATCTCTCCAGACTGAAATATTCTTTGGGGAAATGTCTTCGTGCTTCTACAAACAGATTCATTTCTTCCGGGGACGCTTCAGGTACTGGTTCACCTTCCATAGCAATATTGGCTACCAATTTTAAATACCAATCTTCCGGTCTTTTCAAACTTAAACCATTGTCAAAGGCATTTTCCCCGAAACCGGAAAGTCCCATTTTTTGGGTAACAGCAATGATAAAAGCTTCAAGGTTGATGGGCATTTTTTCACCGTTAATTTCAACCATTTCGGTAATGGAAGGAACCACGGGCTGCCGGACTTTACTGGCTTTATGAGCTACATCGGGCGTAGTGTGGGGCGTACCCCATCTTTCAAGGTATGTTGTATCCGGGAATATATAATCGGCAAACATGGATGTTTCTCCCACAACAATATCACAGGCTATAAAAAGAGGGAGTTTTTTCGGGTCACTGACATATTCAATCATTTTATGCCCGGCAGGTGCAGCCAACAACGGTGTTCCTTTATGCAATAACAGGCAATCGATGCCGTAGGGATATTCGTCCTGGCCGGACGGAAGCACTTCCTGATAAATATTTCCTGTGTGTGGATACCATTGTCTTTTGGCAGGATATCCATGTTTGGCAAATAGGGTTGTATCTTCATATTTTGTTTTTTCACGGGAAATAGGAGGACCGAAGGGGGTGAGTTTATTCGGATGATTGGCAGATTTCAGGTTGAACGGTCCATGATGGCTCCCATCTTCGTGCCAGTGGCCTCCACCTACCTGCATACCACCCTGCCAATCAATGTTGCCTATCAAAATATTGAGGTAGATAATGGAAAGGCCATTGTAATAGCCATTGGTATGCTGAACAGGGCCTCGATACAACTCTGCTGCAGCTTTTTTACCATGTGATGTAAATTCTCTGGCTACTTCATGAATCATGGATGGAGATATGCCGCATATTCCTGCCCATTCTTCAATAGTTTTACTTCTGGCTTCTTCTTCGACCAGTTTGAAAGCCGATTTTACTTTGATACCTTTAATTTCGGTATCAGTTAAAAGCTCACCCTGGATGGGTGTTTCTCCGTACAAATCTACTTTTGCTGGAGAACCATTTACCATAGTTACAAATTCGGTTTCGTTTCCTATTCCGATTTCGGAAGCACGCAAAAAGGTAGTGGGTTTACCATTTTCTATTTTAACCAGAAGTGTGGCGTCAGTAATGGTTGTTTCTCCGTTTTCTTTGGCAGCGGCATAATTACTATTGCTCAAAAAGTTTTTATCATATTTTTTATTTTCCAGTATCCACCTGATCATG
>CAYNBC010000180.1:0-5340 GCA_964395255.1 uncultured Sphingobacteriales bacterium
GAATTATGAAAACCAACCGATTTTGAAAACTTTTAGTATCTAAAAATAAGTGTGAGTATAATTTTATTATAAAAACTATAGCAATTAGCTTTGCATCCCATTCAGGAAAGATGGAAAAAAGAACCGTATATTTTATCGCATTAATTATCAGTATAATAATTCTGGCATTGCTCTTTTTATTTCCTGTAATTATGGATAATTCGCACAAGACCGGCATAGTGGAAGAAGGTTATATAGCGGCCGACACAATACAGCCCAAAGTGCGAAATGAAAGGTTCGGTTGGAGTCTGGATTCTTTCAGATTGGAGGAATTTAAAGTAAAAAGCGGTCAGGTTTTATCCGCTATGCTTTCGGGATACGGGCTTTCACCTCAAAAGATAATTTCCATCGCATCCAGCATTGATTCGGTTTATGATGTGCGAAAAATTAAGGCCGGTAATGCCTATTATCTGGTTTTTAAGAATGACAGCTTACAGCAGATTTGTGGCTTTGTTTATGAAGTCAATCCCTACAAATACTTAAAGGTAACGATTTGTGATTCGATACATGCTGGAGTGGAAGCTTACCCTATCGATACTGTAATTCGGTCTATGTCTGGCATTATCCATACTTCATTATGGGTAGACATGTATAAAAATGGTGCAACCCCCAATCTAATCAACAAGCTTTCGGACATTTTTGCCTGGGAAATTGATTTTTTCAGGATAGAAAAAGGGGATAAATTCAAAGTGGTTTACGAAGAAATAGTAATCAATCATAAAAACAAAGATGTTGGAAAAATCCTGACGGCCGTTTTTCATCACGCAGGCAAAGATTATTATGCCATACCGTTCGTCCAGAATGGAAAGGAAGATTTTTTCGATGAAGAAGGTCATTGCCTGAGGAAAATGCTTTTAAAGGCACCTCTAAAATTTTCCAGGATATCATCAAGGTTTACAGCGAGTCGTTACCATCCGATTTTAAAAAAATACAGACCTCATTACGGAGTGGATTATGCCGCACCTTATGGCACTCCTGTGCATGCTGTAGGAGATGGAACAATTATTCAGGCAGGATACACAAGGGGAGGTGGGAATACTGTTAAAATCAGGCACAATGGTGCGTATACAACAGGATATTTACATCTTTCCCGTTTTGCAAAAGGCATTCGTAAAGGGGTCCACGTAATACAAGGGCAAACCATTGGTTATGTTGGATCAACCGGATTAAGCACCGGTCCGCACCTTGATTACCGTATCTGGAAAAGCGGTCAACCCGTAGACCCACTTAAACTCGACCTCCCACCGGTAGAATCCATCCATGAAGAAAATATGGAAGCCTTTTCTTTAGAGGCTAAAAAATTTATGGCATTATTATCGGCTATTTCTTACCCCGTAGAAAATCCTGAGGATGATAAATAAAACGGTAGGGTAACAGGGCATCTTCACCTGCATAATCAACTCCGATTCTACTCGAAATAGAAATTTCAGCTACTGAAGGCTTGATTCCGTGATCTTCAAGCCAGATTAAATTTCCTGTTAAATCAGTTCCGTCATAAGAAGTAGTAATGCCCATAGCCTGCGTTAAACTACCCGGTCCACTGCAAAGACGGGCTACATCATTTGTTTTTCTTCTTTTTTTCATGGTATCAATTCCTTCGAACGGAATCAGGGAGCGCACCAGAACGGCATGAGGTATTCCCTCACGATTGGTAACGACATTAAAGAGATGATGAATTCCATAGCAAAGGTAAATATAGGCAGTTCCTCCCTGCTTATACATGGTTTCAGTACGCTTTGTACGCCTGCCACCATAAGCATGAGAAGCTCTGTCTACTACTCCATTATAAGCTTCTGTTTCCGAGATAATACCTTTTGTTATAATTCCATGAATCCTTGTTACCAGAACTTTACCCAGAAGTTCTCTGGCTATTTGCACAACATCATTCCTTAAATAAAAATTTCTCTCAACCTTGATTATCTTTTTCATGGAATGCTGGGATAATTAGCCTTTATTTATTATTTTAGCAGTCAAAGATAAAATGCAGGTGGCATAATTTTAGCCTTTAAAATTTAAAAATCTAATAAAAGGGGATAAAATCAAACTCATGAAATATAAACTCTTATTTTCTTTCATAATAATTCTTGTTTATTGTCAGGTAAATGTTTTATCCGCTCAAAACATTTATGAAGAAATATCTCTGGCTTTGAAAGCAGGGGATAATGTTACGCTGTCCAGATATATCATACATATGGTGGAAATAAGTATTGATGATAAAAATGATATGTACAGTAAAAACCAGGCGTCTCAGGTTATAAAAACATTTTTCCAGAAAAATACTCCTGTAAATTTTACTATTCGTCACGAGGGTTCAAGCGCCAAAGGGCTTCCCTATTTGATAGGAGACCTGAAAACCCGGAATTCAGTTTACCGCACTTATATCCTGTTTAAAGAAATCGATGGTAAATATTATATTCAGGAAATTCAATTTGAAAAAGAATAATTGAAAAAATCATTGAAAGTTTCATTTTTACCTGCCAGTGAATTTGATAATTATCTGAATCAAATTATTGATCAGGCACTGAAAGAAGATATCAGGGAAGGGGATCATACAACTCTTGCTACCATACCTGAAAATGCGAAACTTAAGGCATTTTTACTGGCTAAAGAAAAAGGCATCATAGCTGGTGTTTCACTTGCTCAAAAAATATTGCATCGCCTGGATAAAAATATTGAGTTTCAGATTTTTTTTAACGATGGGCAAGCTATTGAAAAAGGTGATAAAGTCTTCATTATTGAAGGCAGCGCAAGGGCAATATTAACGGGCGAACGATTGATGTTGAATTTTTTGCAACATTTAAGCGGAATTGCCACCTATACACGTCAATTGTCCGATATGGTACGACCTTATGGTGTTAAATTACTTGATACCCGAAAGACAATTCCTGGTTTAAGATACCTGGAAAAATGGGCTGTGTCGGTAGGTGGAGGATATAACCATCGCATCGGCCTTTTTGATATGATTTTGATAAAAGATAATCATATTGACTTTAACGGCAGCCTTAGCCGGGCTGTAAAAGCAACCGTTGATTATTTGAAAAGGAACAGCCTTAACCTTAAAATTGAAGTTGAGGTAAGAAATTTTGGTGAGCTGGAAGAAGCCCTGTCTTTGAAAGAAGTAGACAGAATCATGCTGGATAACTTCCATCCTGCCGATTTGAAAAAAGCTGTTCGAATGGTAAATGGAAAAAAAGAAACTGAAGCCAGTGGAGGAATTAACGATAAAAATATCGTAGAATATGCAGCTACAGGTGTGGATTATATTTCTGTTGGTGCTCTTACTCATACCGTTCGCCCTGTAGATTTGAGTCTGTTGCTAGAAAAATAATTTTCTCATGAAATATAAATACAGACTATTTTTTTTGCTCATTATTATTTTTTTTACACCGGGTCTTTTAATAGCTCAGCAAAAAATATTTACATCCACAAATAATAAAAACGCTCTCCAGTTATATTATAAATCAGACGACTACATGATGACAAAGCGATATGCTGAAGCAGAAAAGCTGCTGCTTAAAGCTGTCAAATTAGACCCTGATTATATAGATGCCTACATGCGATTAAGCTCGATTTACTACAAAACAGGCAGATTGGAAGATGAACGCAAAATGTATGAAAAAGTCATTGAGATAAGGCCGCAATTCCCGGAAGTGTATTTTAACTATGGTCATTGGTTAATGAGAAACCTGCAATACGAAAAAGCTATTGAAAGCTTCAATAAATTTCTGGAGTATAAAACAGGCGAAAGCAGGTTTTTGAAAAAAGCAGAGCAGAATATTAAAATATGTCAGTACCGCATTGATATGATGAAACATCCTGTACCCTTTAATCCCGTCAATGTTGGTGAAGGGGTGAATACCAAAGAGGATGAGTATTGGCCTGTACTGACTGCTGATGATGAACAATTGTACTTCACCCGAAAGAAACTGGCGGATTCAACCCGAAAAGCTGGATATGGCAAGTTTAATGAAGATATTTATGTAAGTCATTTGGCAGGAAATAAATGGGGGCCCGCCCAGCCACTTCCGGGATTTCTTAATACAGAAAACATGAATGAAGGTGCTATTTCCATTACTCCTGACGGAAACACACTTTATTTCACCATATGCTCTGATAACCCTGAATTTGGTTATGGCTGGTGCGATATTTATGTTTCCAGAAAAGTCAATGGAATCTGGAGCCGTCCTAAAAACCTCGGTCCCCCCATAAATACCCGTATGAAAGAAACCCAGCCTTCGATTTCGTTTGATGGAAAAACGCTTTATTTTAGCAGCAACAGGCCGGGGACAATTGGCCAGCTTGATATCTGGAAATCCACGAAGGATGAGAATGGCAGATGGTCAAAACCTGTTAATTTAGGGCCTGTTATCAATACTAAAGGTAATGAACAATCTCCTTTCATTCATGCCGATAATCAAACCTTATATTTTTCAACAGACCAGAGAATGGGCATGGGAGAATCCGATTTGTATGTGGCAAGAGCAAATTCAAAAGGTGAATTTGTGATGGTGTCTAATCTGGGTTATCCCATCAATACGGAAAAACAGGAAATAGCTTTGTTTGTCAGTGCCGGAGGCAAACATGCTTTTTTTGCCAGTAAAAAAGAAGGCGGACAGGGTGGTCTGGATATTTATTATTTTGACCTTCCCAAAAAGTTCAGGCCTCGCCCAGTCTGTTATTTGAAAGGTATTGTATATGATGCAGAAACACGAAAAAAACTGGGAGCCAGATTTGAAATTATTGACCTTGAAACTGCCAAAACGGTTTTAACTTCGACTTCTGATAGCAAAACGGGCGCCTTTCTGGTGGCATTACCGGCCAACACTAATTATGCTATAAATGTTTCAAAAAAAGGTTATTTATTTTATTCCGAAAACCTTCCGATAAAAAACATTAAATCAACAGCTTATACCCATGATGTTCCCTTAATCCCCATTAAAATTGGAAACTCTACGATTTTAAGAAATGTGTTTTTCGATACGGATAAATACAATTTGAAGCCGGAATCCAGAGCCGAATTAAACAAAGTCATTGAGTTTCTTAATCAATATCCCAATATCAAAATCGAGCTGGGCGGGCATACAGATAATCAGGGCACTCCCCAGCACAATCAGGTATTATCAGAGAACCGGGCCAGGGCTGTATATGATTATCTGGTCAATGTAGGAAAAATATCTCCCTCAAGGCTAACTTATAAAGGCTATGGACAATATAAACCCATTGCTACAAACAGCACTGAGGAAGGCCGTGCCAAAAACCGCAGAACTGAGCTTAAAATTATTGACATGTAATCATTTAAAG
>CAYNBC010000181.1:0-5340 GCA_964395255.1 uncultured Sphingobacteriales bacterium
TCGACGCCACCGATAAGCGCGCCTTGCAAGCGCAAAATATTTCTGAAATGGATGTAAATAACTACAATGAATTTTTAGAAATAAGACGTAAGCTAATGTCTGAGAAAATAAAAACCTATTTTAACATATTATAAACAATTATGCCCCAACCAACCGAACATAAAAGCGCACAAGCCCGCATATTACATTATGCTTAGGAAATTGGCCGGACTTATGTATCCCTCACTAAGGCAGAAAAAAGAAGAGGATTTTCTTTGGCTTCTGCAAGTTCAGATGATATAAAAACAGTTACTAAGCATCTCGGACTTCACTGGAGAAGCGAACATTTTATCAAGTCTGCAAAGTACATAGTGGAAAACTATAATGGTAAATTCCCTGATGGTTATAATGAGCTGAGAAAAATCCCTGGTGTTGGTGAATACATCGCTGGAGCTATCCTGACGGTGTGTTTCAATAAACCCGCTCCTGTGGTTGATAGCAATATAGCACGATTTATAAATAGATTTTTGGGATTAAACCTGAAAGGTGAAATCAGAAGAAAAAAGGAAATAGTACGATATTCAGAGGAATTATTTAATCATAAAAACCCAGGACAATTATTATTTGCAATAGTTGATTTTACTTCACTGATATGCAAGCCACGAGTAACAGATTGTCATAACTGTTCTTTAATGTCAAGTTGCATTTTTTATAAGCGTCATTACCTAAAAAGCCCATAGCAATCCCTGGTCCTCATCCCACTCCATTTCTTTTAAAGACCAGCTAAAAAGTAAAATGTTTACAACCTCAAAACCACACCCATGATCTTAAATGAAAACAATTACATTAAAGCCATCAACAATTACACAAAAGAAGACTGGTTGCCGTTGCTCAGGTTAATACCTGAAATAGAAAAGGTTAAAAAATTCGGTGACAATTCGGAAGCGATAAAACTTCTTGAACAGGGAATCATTACAATGGAACCGGGTGAAGAAAATCCCATAGTCAGGCAATTTCGTGAAGTGGTATATTCCATCCCTATTATCATTGATTTTGATTGGGGCTCATGGGATGAAGGTCGAAGGATAGTCAGCGATGAAAATTTTGATTTTGACAGCATGGATATACCTGAAAAGTGCAAAATAATTACAGCCATTGTCAGAAACGACCGTTTCTGTAGTGGGGTGCTGGTTGAAGCATTTGAATCAGGAATGATGCTGAAAGTTTTGAAATCAATTCAAAAACAATTGAAAATGGATGAATTGTAAATCATCTTTAAAGGTGATTAATAGTCAGGGATGAAAATAAATCTTTTCTCTGATTCTCTGGACAGGGAAACCGGCCCTGTGGTTAATAAGAATTTTCTTTTGAACCCAGCATTTTGTTTTTCATCAAATAAAATAATATGAAAAAGGAAACCAGAGCTATCAGCCCATATATAACGGCTTCCCTGTAAAAATGTAAAATCCATTTTCCGGTAGAAAAAAGTATTGAATAAGTAAAAATAACAGCAGCCAACCAGGAAAGAACAAGCTTTTTATCAATACCATCATGATGGTCAGGAATAATTTTGCTCCACCATCCTGCAGGTTTAACAGTTTGATAAAAATGGTGCAGTGTTTCACTGTTTTCCGGTTGTGTCAAAAAAGTTACGAAAAGCCATGTAATGGTGGTACCCAGCACCGTCAGGTAAAAGCCGTAAGGAAATTCCATTTTCAAAACAAAACGTGCCAGAGCATAAAATACAAAAGGCGCCAGAGTTGCAGCAATTTCGCTCCATACATTGATTCTCCACCAGTACCATCTTAATATCAGAACAAGCCCCAGCCCTGCGCCACATTCAATGATAAAGCGCCAGACACCGGAAATGGTTGTCATGAATTGTACCACAAGTACAGAACAGATGGCAAGTACCAGGGTTACCAGGCGTGACCATGACACCTGATTACGGAGCTTACGGCTCAGTTTGAAAAGAAAATCATTGGTTAAATAGCTTGATCCCCAGTTCAATTGGGTGGAAACGGTACTCATATATGCAGAAGTAAAAGCCACCAGCATCAAGCCTTTCCATCCTGCCGGCAACCATTCATTCATAGCCATAACATAACCAAGTCTTTTTTCATCAGGCCCCAGTTGAGGATAAAGAATAAGAGAAGCCAGAGCCACAACAATCCATGGCCAGGGCCTCAAACAGTAATGAGCAATCTGAAACAGAAGCGTAGCCCAAAAGGAATGCCATTCGTTTTTGGCGCTCATCATACGCTGGGCAATATAACCTCCTCCACCGGGCTCAGCACCCGGGTACCAGCTTGCCCACCATTGAACCCCGATATAAGCCAGAAAAGTAGCCAGGCTCATACTGAAAGCATTCAATGATGAGCCGGCAGAACCTACATGGGGAAAAAACCGGAACAGGTTATCCGGCAGCTTTTCCCTCAAACCATGAATACCACCAACAGCATCATTTTTCAATACAAAAACCGCGAGCACAATACTACCCGTCATGGCAATGGCAAACTGAACCATATCGTTAACAGCAACTCCCCACAGACCAGAAAGCGAACTGTAAAGGGCTACAAGAATCATCAACAGAAATATTATGCGGAAAGCCTGTGTTTTATCCAGTCCGAAAAATACTTCCAGTACAGACATAAAAGCCAGATTTACCCAGCCCAGAATGAGTATATTCATAAACAATCCCAGATAAACAGCTTTAAAAAGGCGGAGTAACGAAGCGGCTTTTCCGGAATACCGGAGTTCAATCAGTTCAACTTCGGTCAGCACGCCTGCCCTTCTCCACAAAATGGCGAAAAAGAAAACGGTGAGCATGCCTCCTGTAAGCATGTTCCACCAGAGCCAGTTGCCCGCAATGCCGTTTTTGGCGACCAATTCGGTTACAGCCAGAGGCGTATCTGCAGCAAATGTTGTGGCTACCATACTGATACCGGCCACATACCAGGGCAATGATCGACCGCTAAGAAAGAATTCTGTAATGTTTTTTCCAGCTCTTTTTGAATAATAAAGCCCGATAAACAGTGTAACGCCTAAAAAAAAGACAATAATCAACCAATCCAGCCATACCAGCGACATAGAAAATGCTTTTGTGCAAAGATAAACTTCTCAACAAAGCCAGAAGGCTAATGCATACACAACAGCCGGAAATTATCCGTTATTCAAGCGGCTTTTCAATTCGTCCACATCTTTTTTCAGGCTGGCCACTGTCTGAATCAGCTGATTTTGAGGTATATTACCTTCGGGTAAAACAGGACTGATATAATGAACAAATTTCCACACCTCCCGGATGTCTTTGACATGAATATCAAAGGGTTTGTAAATGGGGTTTAATGAATAAAGACGCAATTTTTTTTCTTCTTTGATTCTGTTTTCCACCACTTTAAAAACAATACCTTCATCCACAGTAAGAATGATGTATGCATGGCGGTCGAGAATCCAGTTCCAGTTTTCCACATATTCACCTGTTACATAAGCTTTGTCGGGAATGGGAAGCATGGAATCACCGCTAATTTGAAAAGTGCGGTATTTTCTTTCTTTCGACAGAAAAGGCAGGTGAAAAGTAGGCAGCATCCGGATAAACTCCGGGTCAGCAAAACCTGTAGCATAACCGGCTTTGGCCTGTTCTGGAATCAATTCAATGTTGTCATGATTGTCGCTATTAACCGTAGTTGCCAGAACACGCAGGTGGCTTCCCGATATAAAAACATCGTCTCCTTCGATAATTTGCGTAACAATTCCTTCGGAGAGTGAAGTCAGGTCTACCTTGAGCAGGGTATCTACGGAAACTTTGTAAAAGCGGGAAAATTTAAGCAGATGTTGAATGGTGGGCTGGGATACATTGTTTTCCAGGCCACTCAGGGTAGAGCGTTTCATTTCCAGTTCGGCTGCTACCTCTTCCTGTGTCATCTTGAGCCTTTTCCTTAAAAACTTGATGTTTTTGCTAAAATACATAAGCTTTTTCTGTTTTTTTCTCTTCAAATATAGGCATATTTTTTTATTTTGTTTATATTGTAATCACTTTTTTGATTAAAATTTAATCAAAATGTTTTTTCCATGGAAATGACAGCCCACAGAACCATTGTTCACCTTGATATGGATACTTTTTTTGTATCGGTAGAGCGTTTGCAAAACAGCCGTTTAAACGGGAAGCCTGTCATTATCGGAGGAACTTCAGAGCGGGGTGTGGTAGCATCGTGCAGTTATGAAGCCCGTCAGTTCGGGGTGCATTCGGCCATGCCGATAAAAATGGCCCGTCAGCTTTGCCCTGATGCGGTATTTATCCGGGGAGATATGGAAACTTACTCGCGCTATTCCCGGATGGTTACCGAAATCATTGCCGAAAAAGCCCCTGTTTACGAAAAAGCTTCCATTGATGAGCATTATCTTGACATCACAGGAATGGACCGTTTTTTTGGTTGTCAGAAATGGTCGCACGAACTGCGTGAATATCTTATCAAAAACACCGGTTTACCCATTTCCATGGGGCTTTCCATCAACAAAACTGTAGCCAAAATAGCCACCGGAGAAGCCAAACCCAACGGAGAAAAGAAAGTAGAGCAGCCGGAAGTAAAGCCTTTTCTGGCTCCACTTTCCATTGCCAAGATTCCCATGATTGGTAAACAAACATACCGTTTACTGCGTTCGATGGGCATTACAACGATTGAAACCCTGAGCCGGATGCCCCCGGAAATGGTGGAAAGTGTGCTGGGTAAAAACGGCCTTATTATCTGGAAAAAAGCCAATGGAATCGACCCTACTCCGGTTATCAATTACCACGAACAAAAATCTATCAGTACCGAAAAAACTTTTGACCAGGATACAACCGACCTGCGCAAGCTTAAACGCCTGCTGGTGATAATGGTCGAAAAACTGGCTTTTGAACTCAGAAAAAGACAAAAATTAACTGCCTGTGTAACGGTAAAAATTCGTTATTCCAATTTTGACACCCACACTTTGCAAAAAACCATTCCTTATACTTCTTTCGACCATTATCTGATACAAACCGTGCTTGAACTTTTTGAACGCCTGTATCAGCGAAGAATGCTGATTCGGCTCATTGGAGTGCGTTTCAGTCATCTCGTACCCGGAGGACAGCAGTTAAATCTTTTTTATGACAAACCTACCATGGTTAATCTCTATGATGCCCTGGACCACATCCGATTGAAATACGGAAGCCGGAGCATTCGCAGAGCTATTGGATTGCATGAATCCTTAAAAGTTCACACCCAAAGCTGAGTTTGTTATGTATCTCAATTGCCACAGTTATTACAGTCTTCGTTATGGAACCCTTTCGGTAGAAAAATTGGTTTCTCTGGCCAGAGAGTATAACATGGACACGCTGGTATT
>CAYNBC010000182.1:0-3729 GCA_964395255.1 uncultured Sphingobacteriales bacterium
GTAGTATCCCATACCTGAGCGGACAGCGGGTTAAAAAACAAAATAAAACTTAGAGCTAATGCAATATGCCAATAACAACCTCTAATGTTTGAAACTTTTATACAAAAACCCTGAACAAGCGGGCATTTAATTATAGTTTAAAAGCTTCCCTCAAAATGTCTACATAATCAGTTTTTTCCCAGCCAAAAAACTGAGCTTCAACGGTATGCCGGTGTTCTTTACAGTTGCCTACTGTTTGGGGATCAGCGGGGTCGTACAACAGTTCCATCTGACGGGTAAAGGGGTCACGGCCGAAATGGCCATACGAAGCTGTTGGATAATAAATAGGTAAATGAAGCTGGAAGCGTTTGATTATGGCAGCGGGTCTCAGGTCAAATATTTCTTTGATTTTATCGGCAATTTCGGAATCAGACATAAGTTTGCCGTTCGCATGAGAAACCTTTGCTGTGCCATAAGTATCAATCATCAAACTAACAGGTTCGGCAATACCAATAGCGTAAGATACCTGAACCAGTACCTGGTCACATATGCCTGCTGCGACCATGTTTTTGGCTATGTGGCGTGCAGCATAAGCGGCTGAGCGGTCTACTTTGGAAGGGTCTTTTCCTGAAAAGGCACCACCACCATGAGCTCCCTTTCCTCCGTAAGTATCAACAATTATTTTTCGTCCGGTAAGTCCTGAGTCTCCATGAGGCCCTCCAATGACAAATTTGCCTGTAGGATTAACGATGAGTTTGTAGTCATTGGCATCAAAAAGTTTTTTAACTCTTTCGGGACATGCTTCTCTTACGCGAGGTATTAGAATATTCTGTATGTCTTCTTTGATTTTTTGCTGCATTTTGCGTTCATCAGGGTCGAAAGCATCATGCTGGGTAGAAACCAGTATGGTATCAATGGATAAAGGTTGATGGTCGTCTGAATATTTAATGGTAACCTGTGACTTGCTGTCTGGAGCCAGGTAAGGCATCAGGTCGGTTTCTTTTCTTATTTTAGCAAGTTCCTGTACCAACATATGAGCTAACTCAATAGGAAGAGGCATATAATTATCCATCTCACGGCAGGCATAACCAAACATCATTCCCTGGTCTCCTGCTCCCTGCAGCATTTCATCCTCTCTTTCAACGCCCTGCCGAATGTCAGGCGACTGGGCATGAATGGTACTGATAATACCGCAAGATTCACTGTCGAATTTATAGGTGTCTTTGGTATAACCAATTTCCTTGATAACCTGTCGTACCACATCCTGTATTTCTACATAACCTTTTGTAAAAACCTCTCCTCCAACTACTACAAGGCCTGTTGTAACAAAGGTTTCACAGGCAACTTTTGACTTTGGATCTATTCGAAGAAATTCATCGAGCAAAGCGTCAGAAATCTGATCTGCAATTTTATCGGGATGTCCTTCCGATACCGATTCTGATGTAAACAAATAAGACATAACGTTCTTGATTTTAATTGTTCTGGTTAATCTTAAAAGCGCAAAAATAGGATTTTATTGGATTATACTTCCAATATTTTCACCGGTTAATAGCTTTTTCAGATTCCCGGGAATAGTTGAGTTATAAATGGCAATAGGAATACCTGCTTCTTTACAGAGGGTAAAAGCAGTTAAATCCATGACTTTAAGCCCTTTTTCAAGGACTTCATTAAAGCTGATTTCAGCGTAAAATTCTGCCTCGGGATTTTTAAGCGGGTCATCCGAATAAATCCCATCCACTTTTGTTCCTTTGATAATAATATCGGCTTTGATTTCGGCACCTCTTAAAGCAGCTGCCGAGTCGGTTGTAAAATAGGGATTGCTTGTGCCTCCTGTAAAGATAACTATATTTCCTTCTTTCAGGTATTTCATCACCTTTTGCTGATGATATGCTTCTCCAATTTTGGATACAGGAAAAGCTGTAATCAGTTTTGCAGGAATGCCCCGATTTTCCAGTGAGTTTAAAAGAGCAATGCCATTGATAACGGTCGCAAGCATGCCCATATAATCACCACTGACCCTGTCAACGGTACCCTTTTCTATAAGCTGACTTCCACGGAAAATATTTCCTCCACCAATAACAAGGGCTATTTTAACACCCAGATGATAGGCCTCAGCAATTTCGGAAGTATAAAATTCCAGTGATTGATTTTCAATACCAAAACCCTGGCTGCCACCCAGGACTTCACCGCTGAGTTTAAGCAAAATTTTTTGGAATCTCATAATAATTGAATTAACCTGCTTCAAAGTTAAGCGAAAGCATGCAAATGTATGGAAAGGGTATATTTATTATTTTTCAACTGTGCGGAGTGTAATATTTCCCAGAGCACCGGTGATATCTATGTTAATTTGATATTTCGAATCTGAATAGGCCTGGTTTACATAAACTTTTCGTTCCAGCTTTTGCATCCCGTAAGCATTGACATTACCGAGAATTCCATTTACTTCAACCCGGACACCTGTGTTTTCAGGCAATAATAGCTCGAGGTCGCCAATTCCACATGAAAAATCTGCATTCAAGTCATTGTTCCATTTACCTGAGAGGTCAAAAACAGCATTTCCTACACCCGCAGAAACATCCAGATTCTCAAGAGGTACATTTTTCATCGAAACATAAAAGTCACCTGCACCCAGGGCAAAATCAGCAGATTTGATTTTCAATCCATCAAGATTAAAATGACCTTCTCCTGCTCCGAAAGCTACATGTAAATCAATAGGCACTCTATCTGTCAATGCTACCGCGAATAGATTTTTTTTGCTCGTTACTTCAATGTCTTCTGATTTTTTTAACCTGGCTTTCAGAACAATGGAATCATCCCGTTCATTATAATAAAATTCTGGCTTCCATTTTTCCCTGTGATATTTGATAAAGATGGAAGCCAGTTTATTTTGCGAGCTTTGTTTTATTTTAAAAGTACCGCTGGAGAACTGGAAAAATGCCTTCAATAATGGCGTTTGCTGAAATGGATAATTCCTGTTTACAAAATTATAATCGTTCAGAGATTTCTGGTCGTTTAGCAATGAATCACGTTCTTCAGACCATTCATCGGAAAACTCTGAGGGCTTTTGCTCCGGTGCACATGATATAAGTTGAATAAGCACGATGGGAACTAATAACTTTTTCCATAATCCTTTACGCATAAACCTGATTTTTTATAAAGACGATTTCAGGGTTCTAAAGTTACAATTTACTTTATTCCTGGAGGTTATACTTTTGCAATATTTCATCGGTAATATTGTTCTCAATCATTTTGAATAAAGAGATATTGACAGGTCTGAGCAGAGGGCTGTTCATAGGAATGGAAAAGCTGTAATATTGCTTATTAAATTTGAGAGGCAAAATTTGAACCTTAGCTTCCAGCTGGTTTTGGGCAATGTAATATCTTAAAATAGGTTCATCATGAACAACAACTTGTACCTCGTCTTTGTCCAGAGCATCAAATAATGATGGAAAATCCTTAAATAATAATGGCTTTATATCCAGAGCATTTAAATATTGATAACTGCTGGATTTTTCAATAACACCCACACGAACATTTTTCAAATCATTTACGCTTTGAATGTCATTTAATAAACGATTGACATTCAGGGAAAAGAATACAGACACAGCATAGCCGCATAATATAAAAATAAGGGCAAATCCCCATAAAAGGGTTATCAAACTGCCTGAGCGGGAAACAGGTGTTGTGCTTTTCTTTTTAATCCAGGCCAGATAGAGAATAAAATGAATAATACCAGCCGGACTTTTTTTA
>CAYNBC010000182.1:3739-5318 GCA_964395255.1 uncultured Sphingobacteriales bacterium
CACAAGCAAGATGACAAGTATTAAGAGGACTTTGAGAAGGCCTTTTGAAAAAAAGTTTTTCCCGAAAGATTCATTTTTGATTTTAATGGCCGCAGTAAGATTGGTGATATAAAAAGGCTGTAAGAAATCAAATGCTTTCAGTCTCTCACTGGTCACCGTCATGGGTGAAATACAAATGTCCACTTCATTTTTTGACAGTGCATCGATCATGTCGGGGAGATTATATTCAACATAATGATATGTCAGGTTCAAATCCCGGGCTATTTTTTCCCAGAACTCCACGCTGATACCCTCATAATGGTTGTTTTGTTTCATGATAAAAGGAGGAGCCAGCTTTACCCCTACTTTTAAAGGCTGGGATTTTTCAAGTGACGAAGAAATACTGTCCTGCGCCAATAAAGTACCGCTAAAAAGACACAGTAAGAGAAAGGATATCCATGTTTTCATAGTTGAGTTTTTTAAATCCTTTCTCAAATGTACTGAATTTTCGAAAGAAATAACAGTATAGTGTGCTCATTTCATTCTTTCGGGAAGTGTTTTTTTAGTTTTTAGGCTTGAAAATAAAAAATTCTTTGTTGGAAAGTCTTTTAAAAAAGCTTTGCCAGAAAAGTTTTCTCATTAAACGAGCATGTTGTTTTGAGTGAATGTGTCCCTGTCGCTTAAGGGCAGCACTCAGATATCCCCACCAATAATAAATTGACCCTATAATAAAAGGAGGTTTAAAAAAGTCGTGCAAGCCTTTAAGCAGCAGGTAAAGAAGGGAATAATCCAGACTATAAGCTCCCAAACCCTGACGGTATCTTCCTTTTAGCAATGAAAACCGGCCAATGGGCCTCTTTTGCTGGTACTGTATTTCTTCAATTACAAAAGTCTTGTATCCCAGTAACCGCGCATGTATATTATCCGAACAGTCCCAGCCAAGACCTCTGGGAAGATGTTCTATTTCCTTTAAAAACCTGGTTGAATATATCTTAAAATCCCCATTGGTATGCCAATCAGGAGATTTAATTAAAACCTTTTTTCCCTGGATAATTTGATAGGGCTGAGGGGATACAATACCTACATCAGTACGATTACCAAGTTTTTGTGAAAGAGATAAAAATAATTTTTCATCAAAATGAATATCTGCGTCCATTTTGACAATGTAATCCACTTCCATCCCCTGGTTAAAAATATAATGAACTCCCTGTTCAAAAAGGCGGATTATATGAGCGCCCAACTCATAGGAGGACTCTATTTCGGAGTTCAACATGTGAATAAATGGTGCCTGGCTTGAAAAACTTTCAACGATTTGTGCAGTTCTGTCGGTTGAATGGTCGTTTATGACCAGACATAAAATGGGTTTTAACTGCTGGTTTATAATGTCTGTAAGCAGATTGGAAATATTTCCTTCTTCATTTTTTACCGGAATTATTATCGCATATCGCATCTGTGGATGAGTTTTGACAAATCTAAATATTTTCAGTTATTTTTGTTACTGAGATTAATGCATATTATAAAATATTTCTTTGATGAAGGTTGCTGAGAAATGGAATAATTTGATTGAGGAGCTTGAATACAGGTATTACCAGTACAAAGG
>CAYNBC010000183.1:0-5314 GCA_964395255.1 uncultured Sphingobacteriales bacterium
CCATTACTATGTAACCCCCAAAAGCAAGAAAAAAGTAAATTAGTGATATGGAGATTCTTCTTCTTTCCTGATGAATAAATTTTAGAAAACGGACTTCATTCCTATTCCTCCATTTGCTCAGCAGCATAAAATACTGGTCTGCTATGATAGCCAGTACCAGCGCAAGGGTCAGCATTCTCACTGAAATGGTAAAGGCCGAAATCAGTGCAAGAATTAACCATTCCTTAATTTTAATTTTTTCAGAAATCCGTTCGTAATAAAATAATATCAGGAAAACTAAAAATACAAAAGGAATATCACTTAAAACTTTATCTTTAAAATGAAGCATCCAATCGTTATACCAGTAAATAAGAACCGTAACAACTATCAGAAAACCAGGTAATTTATTTTTAAAATACAATAGCAGCGCAAAGGCAGTAACGAAAAGAAATAAATGGATATAAAACTTAAAAGCGACAATATTATTCCCAAACAATATATAAACAAGAGACAGAAGAAGTGAGAAAGCTGCAGAAGTTTTATCCACTACCAGGGGAAATGTTTCATTAAATATCAAAAGCGTCCGGGCAGGACTTTTTCCTTCGGCTATATTTTTTGCCTGATGCAGATAAAGGGCAAAATCATCGCCCCAATCATGAACAGGTTCCAATCCATTAAAAAACAATGGTATACCGGCAATGAGCAAAATACCCGGAATAAGAAAACGCTTATTCGACATCCCCTGTCCTTTTTCTAATAATATAATGCGGCCTCCTTTTACTTTCCATAAAAATTTTACCGATATATTCACCCACAATTCCCAGGCAAATCAATTGAATGCCACCAATGAGCAAAACAGAGATAAGCAGAGATGTCCAGCCCGGTAAGGCATTACCAAAAGCAAATTTGGCCAGCAAAGCATAAATGATATAAAGAAAAGCAAAAAAAGATAGAATAAATCCAAATCCAGTTGCCAATTGTAAGGGACGAATACTAAACGACATGATACCGTTTTTGGCCAGGGAAATCATTTTCCTTAAAGAATATTTCGATTTACCTGAATGTCTTTCCGGAGCTGTATAAGGTATTCCTAAGCTTTTAAAACCCGTCCACCTAACCAACCCTCTTAGAAACAGATAGTATTCGCTAAAACCCTTTAAAACTTCAACCACTTTCCGGTCGAGCAATCGAAAGTCTGAGCTTCCGGGCTCCAGCTTTACATCTGATATCGCGTTTAAAATTTTATAAAATAACCTGGAACTGGTTTTCTTTCCCTTTGAAGCATTGATAGTATCCTGACGAATACCGTAAACCCAATCATATCCTTTTTCCCAATAGGTTATAAATGTTTTAATCATCTCGATTGGGTGTTGCATGTCAGCATCCATCATCATTACAGCATCCCCGTCTGCATAATCAAGCCCTGCCTTTAAGGCATACTGATGACCAAAATTCCTGGAAAACGATAGCCCTGTTACCCTTTTATCCTGACGATGGAGTTCTTCAATAATATCCCAGCTTTTATCAGTGCTTCCGTCATCTATGAATAGTATTTCCGCATCCCAATCATCAAGTGTTTTCAAAACACCTGTGAGACGCTTATAAAGTATTTTTAAATTGTTTTCCTCGCAGTATACCGGAATGATGATACTTAACTTAGGCATGTCCAAAATTTCAAATAGGCTTCAAAAATATCGGTTTTATCATAACCTTTGTAAAAAATTAGCTCTTGTGAAGAATAAAACCATACTACAATTTGTAATTTTAATTGTATTACTGTTTTTCGAACTTGGTTTTATCACTTTTTTCAGGGGAAAAGCAGGGATTTACCTGAGCCCTATCCTCCATACGCTGATATCATTAGGAATAGCTATCATTTTTTTACAAATTAGCCTATCCAAATCAACGGTTCGAAGCAGGCTGAAAAATCGCAGAAAACTACATTATTTAGTTTCCCTGATTCTTATGCTAACGGGCATCATTCTGGTTTTTCTTTTTTACTCTCAGCTTATAAAACAAGAAAAACCCGATTACCGAATTTCAGATATCATACCCACGGTTGATATTTTAAGTAAAAGATTCTTAATGCATGAAAATGTTTATGATGTCATCAAAGACTTTGGTTATGAACTACCCCCCACCTACCTGACCCTGCAATGGTTTCCTTTTGTTATTTCTTCGTTCTCAGGGATAGACCACCGGTGGGTATCCCTGGGAATATGGCTTCTTAGTATTGTTATCATCAATCTGATTTATCTGAAAAAAAATGCCCATTTATGGACCATCATCCTTTCTTCGACTTTGCCCTTCATTTTGATTTTGATTTTAATGAAAGAATTACCCGGCAGCTTTCAAAGAACAATCGAAATTATGGTAGCCGGATATTATCTTCTATTTGCTTTAAGCATTGAATATGGAAATAAGTTTTTCCGTTCTGCAGGTCTGATTCTGACACTTCTATCCCGTTATGCTACAGTATTTTTTGCTCCACTTTATTTTGGAATTTTGTTAATTGCCAGAAAAAGTAAAGAAGCCTGGTGGTTATTGGCTGGAAGTATAATTCTTGTTGCCCTTCTCTATTTTTTACCTTTTGGTATAAAAAATCAAAAAGCCATTATCAACGGTTACCAATACTACACTCGTGCTGCTCTGGATGAATGGAAGCCGAAGAGCTGGCAGAAACCCGAGGATAAACCTTTTCACCTATTCCGGGGAGTAGGCTTTGCCGCTTACTTTTATGAACTTGCACCGGGTAAATTGGAAAATAAATTGGCCTTGTTGAAAAAAGTTCATCTTTCCGTACTTATTTTTTCCGTTTTTGTTCTCTTACTTGTTTATAAATTTTTCAAAGAAAAATACACCTGTTCAAATTATTTGCTATTCTCTCTAAAAGTTTACCTTACAGTATTTTATGCACTTATACAGGTTCCCTATACATACCTGTTTTTTGTGCCTTTATTCCTCAGCATGTACATGGTAATTTCTTCTTCAAAAGCATTGGCCAATTCCTGATTCTAATTCAGCTCAAATACCTTTCTATTTTTCGGCTGAATTCCAATAATTCAATAAAGTTTTCCCATTGGTGGAATTCTGAAAAAAATTGTAATTTGGAAATCAATGCAATTTGTCCTTGCATGCCATTTGAAACGAGTATTGGGTAATAAAGGGGAAAATGAAAATTATGTTCAGGAAACAAATGGAAGTAGAGAAGGAATTGGAATTTATGCATTTTATTGCAGGTATGATATCACAAATAGAATCCCCTCACGAACTTCATGTTTTAAAAGTTTTAAAATCAAAAAGTAAAATTTCAGCTAAACGATTGGCCTCTATATTAAACCTTGATGATGAAACACTCGAAAAAACCATGGAATCGTTAAGCAGAAAAAGTTTTATTGCTGAATCAGGTGTGAATGGAGATAAAATATATTTTTTAAGGGATAAAAACCTGGTAAAAATCATGTTTTGTTTATGCAAACCATTCGATTATTTTAGATAAATAAAGCCAGACTAACAGCCATAACCAGCATTCCCATAATAAGTCCATAAATGGAAATATGATGTTCGCCAAATTCACGGGCAGCGGGTAATAATTCATCCAGAGAAATAAAAACCATGATGCCAGCTATTGCACCGAAAACAATACCAAACAATACAGGTGTGAGAAAAGGGAGCAAAATTAAATAACCAATAACGGCCCCCACAGGCTCGGCCAATCCGGAAAGAAAGGAAAGCCAGAAAGCTTTTTTCCGGTTGCCCGTAGCATAAAATATCGGTACTGAAACTGCAATGCCTTCAGGAATATTATGTATGGCAATGGCTACAGTAATAGCAATACCTACTCCTGGTTCTGTCAATGCAGCCGTAAAAGTAGCCAGGCCTTCAGGAAAATTATGTATGGCAATGGCCAGTGCTGTAAGAATGCCTATACGGTTTAACTGTTTTTCCTTTGACTGTGTATCCTCGATTCTCCTTATTTCATGCGGATTTTCAACACTGGGAACCAGTTTGTCGATAACAGCAATTAATAAGATTCCCCCAAAAAATGAAAATAATGAGACCCAGTAACCGTTTAAATCACCCAATTGCTCACTCAGGTAATATCTTGACTTAGACAGAATCTCAACAAAGGAAACATAAATCATTACACCGGCAGAAAAACCAAGAGAAAAGGAAAGAAAACGAGTATTGGTTTTTTTTGCAAAAAAAGCCAGAGCTGAGCCTATTCCTGTTGATAAGCCAGCAAGAAGGGTAAGCAGGAAAGCCAATAATAAACGGGACAAATCGATGTGTTCCACAATCCTAATCTAAATCAAGCTTCAAAAATAAACCAAATTTAAAACACGATAAACAAAACAAGCCTTTCCCTTTACGAGAAAGGCTTGTTTGATATTTGAATTCTTCAATTATTGAATGGCTTCAATCGTATTGACCAGTAGAGCTTTGGTATACTTGTAATTATGTACACCCAGGCTTCTGTCTTCTTTAATCATCTGGTAGTTCATGTAAGCACCGGCAACATCAGCGGAATAAGTACCGGGTTTAAGAGAACCGGAAGATGTAAGAATACCTTTGTCTGTTAATAAAACACTGAGAGAATCAAGCAGTGTTTGAATTTCTGTCTGTTTACCATCAATATCAAAATCCGTAATATCTGAATGGCAGTCAAGGCAACCTGCAATATTGTCAACTTCATGACCATGATAATCATAAGTCATACCCATCTGGTGTCCACCTGCTTGATTTCCATATGCATCAGCCATGTGGCACTTCACACATCCACTACCAACCACAGTAGTATGTGCTGAATTTTGATATGACATGGAACCTTGAAATTCAACACCACCGGCACCTGCTATGATATTAGCCTGAGGCCCGTGATGGGTTCCCCAATAAGGTGAAGTAATCGTAACATCCTGACCTCCCGGAGTGGGTAGTGGATCAGGAACGCGAGCCTGATGGCACATAGCACAAAGATTTCCTTCACCAATATCCAGTGTTTCACCGGTATGGAATAAAGTGACTGGATTTTCAGTTACAAGATTAAAGTCTGTGGTGTCATAATTAACATGAATGTTATGACAGGTACGGCAATTTACGGGAACAGGGTCTTGAATAGGAGCTGCCGTTTGATCAGCGCCTGTTGCCAATCTTTCTGTAAAGCCCTGACTGGTGTGACAGATTGCACATGAAGTGCCATTTCTTTCAAAGTTTCCACCCAGATAGTGCACCGAGTTTTCATATTGAATAATCTTGGCATATAGATCGGTTGACAAATTATGACATGCACCGCATTTGGCAACACCATCTTCCCCGTCTTTACCTGCAGGCCCTT
>CAYNBC010000184.1:0-2301 GCA_964395255.1 uncultured Sphingobacteriales bacterium
ATATAATATCATAGTTCTACTAAATAAATTTATTCAATCTTAACGGCTGTACCGTAGGCAAGTATTTCAGCTGAGCCCTGCATAATCATCGAGGTAGTAAAACGAACATTTATAACCGCATCGGCCCCCAGTCGTTCAGCATCTTTTTGCATACGGTAAAGAGCTTCCTCGCGGGCATCGGCCATAAGTTTGGTATACTCCGAAATTTCTCCGCCAACAATATTTTTCAGGAATGCAAAGATATCTTTTCCGATATGCCTTGCACGAATAGTATTTCCCCGGGCAATACCCAGAACTTCTGTAACTTTTTTACCCGGTATCTGTTCTGTATTTGTGATTATCATAACTTTATTATTTGAATTTCAGGAACAATTTTTTTAATCAAACCTGAGAGAACATTTCCAGGACCTACCTCTGTAAATGAAGTAGCTCCATCCCTGACCATATTTTGAATGGATTGCGTCCATTTTACCGGTGCTGTGAGCTGGTCAATGAGGTTCTTTTTAATTACCTCAGGATTGTCCGATCCTTCAGCTGTAGCGTTTTGATAAATTTTACAAACAGGTTTCTGAATAGGGGTTTTCTCAATAGCCTGAGCAAGCCTTTGCCTGGCAGGCTCCATCAACGGTGAGTGAAAGGCACCTCCAACTTTTAAAGGCAAAGCTCTTCGAGCTCCTTTTTCTTTCAATATCTGACAGGCTTTATTGATACCTTCGACTTCACCACTGATAACAATCTGCCCCGGTGAATTGTAATTGGCAGGAACGACAACTTCTTCCAGTGATGCACATACTTCTTCCACAATGGCATCATCAAGACCCAGAATAGCTGCCATGGTTGATGGTTTTAGTTCACAGGCATATTGCATGGCATTGGCCCGTTCAATCACCAGTTTTAAACCATCTTCAAAGCTAAGAGCTTCTGCTGCCACAAGAGCCGAAAATTCTCCAAGGGAATGACCGGCAACCATATCAGGTTGAAAATGTTCACGATATGCCATTACAGCTGCTATGCTATGGATAAAAATAGCTGGCTGAGTGATTCGTGTTTGTTTAAGTTCTTCTTCCGTACTGGCAAACATAATATCGGAAATGCGAAAGCCAATGATTTCGTTGGCTTTTTCGAAAATATCCTTTGCTTCAGGATATTGCGTATATAATTCCTTCCCCATTCCTACAAACTGAGAACCCTGTCCCGGAAATACATATGCTTTCATGTGTAAAATTTTTTCTGCAAAGATGCGCATTTATTTGAAAAGTATTGATTTGGTATTGAAAGAATTGGCTTTACCATCATCATTTTAAGGCTTTTTCTAAATTTGCTTAAAAAAGATTTATGATTGTTGTAACTGGCGCAGCAGGATTTATAGGTAGTGGATTACTGGCTTATCTGAATGAAAATGAATTTTATGACCTGGTGGTCGTTGATGATTTTTCCCGTCCTGATAAAATGAAAAACCTGGAAAACAAAAAATATTCACTAAAAGTTGATAGAAAAGAGTTTTTTGATTGGCTTGTAAAAAATGAAAAATACATTGAATTCATCTTTCATCTGGGTGCAAGGACAGATACTACAGAGTTTAACAAACAGATTTTTGATGAACTGAATCTGAATTACAGTAAAAAAATCTGGAGTTATTGCACGGAGTTTCAAATTCCATTGATTTACGCTTCTTCGGCTGCAACCTATGGTGATGGTAAATGGGGTTATTCTGATGATCATGCGCTCATTCCCCGCCTTGAACCGTTAAATCCTTACGGACAATCCAAAAATGAATTTGACAAATGGGTTTTGATCCAGGAGAAACATCCTTATTACTGGAAAGGATTTAAATTTTTTAATGTGTACGGCCCCAATGAATACCATAAAGGGAGGATGGCTTCTGTAGTTTTTCACGCCTTTAATCAGTATAAGGCTGAGGGTAAAATAAAACTTTTCCGTTCGCACCGGAAGGATATAGCTGATGGTGAACAAAAAAGAGATTTTGTTTATGTAAAGGATGTTTGCGATGTGTTATACCATTTTATGATAAACAGGGATACGCACTTTAACGGAATTTATAATCTGGGTACCGGTAGAGCGGAAAGTTTTAACGAATTAGCCCGGTCGCTTTTTGAAGCACTTGAAGTAACCCCTCATGTGGAATTTGTTGACACTCCGGAAGATATACGTGATAAATATCAGTATTACACCTGTGCGGATATAACCAAATTAAGAAAAGCTGGATACTCAAAAGAATTTCAAACTCTCAGACAGGGTGTTATGCAATATGTCAAAGATTATCTGGTGCCCGGGAAATAC
>CAYNBC010000184.1:2311-5227 GCA_964395255.1 uncultured Sphingobacteriales bacterium
GGGAAATACTGGTAAAAACATAAACAAACAAAAAAATTAAACCTTTAAGAAAAATTTATATATTTGATTAAGAAATCAATTTGAATGGGGATACAAAAAATCAAAGTTACAAATGGTGTTTACTGGATATCTATCCCCGAGGTTGACCTGAGGTTATTATGTGGTTGTCCGGCTGATGTAGTCAAACATCTTAAACGTAAAGGTTTAATACAGACCATTTCGATGTACGGGGAAGAATATGAAACCGGCCCGAATGCTATTTTGCTGTCAGATGTTATGATACAAAATGGTCAATTCAGTAACATGGTTGAATTTCCCGTGTTGCAAATGTTGTATAACCAGGGTCTTGCCGTACCGGGCCATCCCAACAATACAGGAGAAAAACCCCTGCTTATCGGCTCAAAAGAACAGCTGGACAAGCAATGGGAATACCTGATGAGGGGAAATTACGGTTTACTCAGTAAAGAGGAACTTTTAAATACAGGCATTTCGGATTCACTGGCTCAACAGGTTTGGGCAACCAAATTTAATTTTTCTTTTGGCGAGTTTAAAAATCTGAATCGATTTATTGAGCCTGTTACCCTGGAAGATGAGTCAGTAGTTATCAAGGATAAAGTTTCCATCAAAAGATTATATACCAATATTTTTGAAATCAAGTATAACGGACAATATATCACGGTAGATTTGAATCTGGGCATCAGCGATGAATATGAGCCAGCTTATTCAACAGGTTATCATTTGATTGAAAGAGAGTATTTTGCAGTTATTCATTCCGGTGAAGGTAACGGCTGGGACCCAAACAGGCCCAGCATGGCCAGTATTTTATTGTTTCAGGGGAAAATCTATCTGATTGATGCCGGTCCTAATATTGACAAAAACCTGATGTCTCTGGGTATAAGCATCAATGACATTGAAGGCATTTTTCATACCCATGCTCATGATGATCATTTTGCAGGTTTACCTTTACTGATTAAATCAGACCACAGGATAAAATATTACAGTTCGGCACTGGTACGCCATTCTGTATTTAAAAAATTAACCGCGCTGACTTCCATACCCGAAGAAGAGTTTTCTTCCTATTTTGAATTTCATGACCTCGAGATGGGCAGGTGGAATATGATTAACGGTCTGGAAGTAATGCCTGTGTTTTCGCCCCACCCGGTTGAGACCAATATTTTTTATTTCCGTGCTCTTGGCCCACAAGGATACAAAACATACGCACATCTGGCTGACATTTCTTCCATGGATGTGATAAACAGGATGATTCAGGGGGATGATGAAAACAGAGAAACCCTTAAAAAAGTAAAAAAACACATTGAAAAATATTATTTTTTACCGGCCGATTTGAAAAAAATAGATGCCGGTGGAGGCATGATACACGGTTCTGCTGCTGATTTTCAGAAAGACCCATCAGGTAGAATCGTACTTAGCCACACTTCTTCGGAATATTCTGACCTGGAAAAAGAAATTGGCTCAGAGGCCCATTTTGGAATGATTGATGTCCTTATCCCTTCAAGAATCGATTATCATACCCTTGTATCTGAAAAATATTTAAACCATTATTTTAGTGAAATTCCAGACTACCAGCTTGACATTTTATTAAACAATGAATACCGATTATTTAATCCCGGCACCATTATTATCAAAAGAAATGAGTTAAACAATCATGCTCATTTAATACTTTCAGGAGTAGTGGAAATCATGGATTCAAGGCATAGGGTAAGAAACAATCTTTCTACCGGTGCCATAGTGGGTGAAATTTCCAGCCTTACCGGTGCTCCGAGCCGTTTTACTGTTAGAGCTAAAAGTTATGTAAAAACACTCGCCATACCAGCCTTTGTATATCAACAGATTATCAGTTCCAATGATATTCTCCGCGATATTAAAAAGCAAAATGAGAACCTGATTTTCATTATCACCAATCGCTTATTGGGTGAATCGATTTCCTATAAGACACAGGTGGAGCTAATACGACATATGACTTTACGAAAAATTAAAGCTGGTGCCCGGATTGATATTTATAAGAATAAACAGATCGCAGTTATTAAAAACGGTGAGGTAGAAGTAATACAAAATAATGCACTTGTTGATAAGCTAAAAAGCGGGGAGTATTTTGGCGAAGAAATTATTATAAAACATAAGGATATAAAATTCCAATACAAGGCCGGTAAACAGGTAGAGTTATATTTTATTCCTGCTGATATTTTGCTTAAAATCCCCGTGATTCACTGGAAGATGCATGAGTCCCTGAACAGAAGATTAAAAAAATCCGGCAGACGCCAGGCAGGTTCTCAGACACTTTTCCATTACCGTCAGGAGTATTCTGTGGGGATTAATGTTTTTGACAATCAGCACAAAGAAATTCTTGAGAAAATCAATCAAGTTTATGGGAATATTCTTCACAAATCCCATCGACAGGTTATACTTGAATCATTAAATGCTTTATTGCATTACACCCAATTTCATTTCCGGGAAGAGGAAAAACTGATGAAATCTTTTGGTTATAGCCAGTATAGCGAGCATAAAAAAGAACATGAAAATATATTGCGGCAAATTATTAATTACCGCGATGATATCATGAATGAAAATCAATTTGAGGAGGAAGAAATTCTTCGTTTTCTAAAATCCTGGTTGTTTGACCATATTTTAAACCATGATAAAAACTATGCTGAATTTTTTCATAAACGAGGTATGTTTTAGGAATCAATGGGAAGGAAAAATGATAACTTTTTTCCTGTAAATGCCTTTTTCTGTTTGCAATTCAATGATATAAACTCCGCTTTTCAAAAAATTTGTGACATTAAGATGGTATAATCCTTCAATCTGTGAACTGTAAAGTTTCCTGCCTTTCAGGTCGTAAATTTGGATAAACCCGGAAACGGGAATGTGAATCCATGTAAGTTGACCATTGGATAT
>CAYNBC010000185.1:0-5220 GCA_964395255.1 uncultured Sphingobacteriales bacterium
CCCTAACAAAGAAATGATTATGGTGCATGAAGAATGAGATTACTTCGTTCTCCCTCTGGTTGTCCTCGTAATGACGGTTATTAAGAGCGTAATACAGATGAAAAGCCTGGTGAAAGGAAGGTTTTGAAGAAGCTATTTCATCCTTCTTTTCGTGCTACCAGTCTTTTTTGCTCAATTATTGGGTAAGAAAATTGAACTTTTGTTCTGGAAAAATCTTCAAATTTTAGTGTCTTAAAATAAATATGTTTTCCTAAAATACTTTTTAAGGAAGGACTATTTGCTTTCCTTAAACAATTCGGAAAGAAAAGTCATAAAATCTTCCGCGGCTTTATTACACTGGTTTAAGATGTTTTGTAGTTCGTTATAATCATCTGACTGCGCGGCATTTTTTGCGAGCTTATGCATCTGTATCAGGTAGCTGTCAAGAACATAGGTTCGGGTCAGCACCGTTTCTAATATGATGGATAGGGAAGAAATACTGTCATTGGATTTAAGGTAGTCATTCAGGGAATTCCGGAAATATTCAAGGGTGTAGGTTGTATTTTCCACTTCAAGAAGAATTTGTTCGAAATAAAAGTGAAAGTCTTCTATATCAACAGATTGATATGCTTCATGAATCTGGTCGCCAAGCCGTAGGCTCTCTTTCTGAAGATTCCGGTATTCACGGGCTATATCGTCAGGCAAACCGGATGGTATTTCCTGAGCCGGGGAAAAGAGGAAACCCATTAAAAAATAAATGAACAAAAAGAACCCTTTCATTTTTCCATGAGTTCATAACCGGTTTCCAGACCTTTTTTATCAGCAGGTATTCCTTCGACCATCCACCTGGGTGCAGGTTTGTTTTTCAGGTAATGGTCAAAAAACTGCATCATCCGGATACTCAAATCCACACGGTTTGGCCATTTTCTTAAATTATGTTCTTCGTTGTTATAAGTTAACATCCACACAGGTTTGTTCAACCTTCTTAACGCAAGAAACAGTTCAATACCCTGATACCACGGGACAGCACCATCATTGTCATTGTGCATAATGAGCAGAGGGGTGGTAATTTTATCTGCCTGAAAGAGGGGGGAATTTTCGATATACCGTTCCGGATATTCCCAGAGATTTCCTCCTATACGGCTTTGACCTTCTTCGTATTGGAACATTCTGCTCAAACCGCTACCCCACCGGATTCCTCCGTAAGCTGAGGTCATATTGGATACGGGAGCACCCGCCATGGCAGCTTTAAAGAACGAAGTCTGGGTAACCATATAAGCCGTTTGATAACCGCCCCAGCTTTGTCCCTGCAAACCTATCCTTTCTTTGTCAACAAAAGGTAATTCGCAAATTTTCAGTACACCACTCATGATACAATCAAACGCACTTTTGCCCGGATATCCGGTTTTGTAGTAAATGTCTGGTACAAAAATGAGGTAACCATTACTGGTGTACATGGGAAAAGAAATCACGGAATAGCTCGGTTTGGGGTTGAGATAACGGTTTGATGTTTCACTGTTTTTTTCGTAGTAATAAACAATGACCGGATATTTTTTTCGTGAATCAAAATTTTCCGGTTTGTAAAGCAAACCTTTTAGTTCTCTTCCATCAAAAGATGTCCATTTTATCATTTCAACACTTCCCCAGAGATATTCCTTTTGCTGGGGATTGGCAAACGATATCCTGCGTGGGTTTAAAAAACTTCCATCACTAAGCAATAAATCCGGGAACTTTCTGTAATTAGACCGGCTCCACAGGTACATCTCACTTTCTTTGGCTTTTTGAGGACGGCTTAAGTGATAATTTTCATAAATTAGAGTTTTTAGTTCATGATGATTCAAATCCAGGCTGTAATATCCTTCATAATTATTGTCCTCGTCAAATCCGTGTAAAAGTATGGGCGTATCATCAGGAATGTATTCTTTTTCGGTAGTTTTCACATAACGGAGGCGGATGTTGTTTTTTCTGCCATAAAATTGGGTGATATTAACAGGTTTTTGTGGATTCCCGGGAGCAATAGCCCAGATATCATAGCGGTCATAAACGAGAAATTGACGGTCGTTTTGAGTCCAACCGGGACTACCATAGGGGTATGGCAGGGCCGGAACATCAAAGACTTCCTGGTACAATGGGTATTTTATCCAGGCAGTCAAATTGATTACTTTACCTGACTTAATTTCCCTTGCATACCAGTTACTGTCTGCTTTGCTGTACCAGTATACAAATTTCTGATTAGGGGAAAGTTCCACAGTTGAACTGGCTTGTTCAACAAACAATTGTCTTTCTCCGGTATTTATGTTAATCAGATAAATATCCCTGTATCTTTCAGCAGTCCAGGAATATGATTTACGGTATTTTTTATTGTTAAATCCAAGAGCAAAGTCAGAATTTCCTTTTTGAAACAACTTGATGTTATCAACAACCGAGTCTGCCAGCTGGATATATTTGTTTTTGCCGACATTCCATACGCCCATGTATTTTTTGGTTTTATCTTTTTTCAGTCTTACTTTTTGTTCAGGCTGGATAACAAGATCGGTCCAGCTCCATATATCCACATGAAATTTTTCTTCATCAAGAAGGCTGTCTTCGGGTTCAGGTTGAGGTTTTGGAAATGTAGCCAGGAACAATTTTTTACCATCATCAGAAAAGTAAGGATTAAAATTTTCACACACAACCCACCCGTCAGGAACACCTTCTGCATTTTCATCAAGTGTTTTCTGTTCGCTATTTTTTATATGATAATAGAAGAGTTTGTAAACATAAGGTTTTGTGGTATCTGAAGATTGCAACCAGGCTATTTGATTACCTTCTTTATCAAGGATAATGTTTTTAATTTTTCCTTTAAACAAGGAAAGGGTTTTCAGTTCTCCATTTACCGCATTATAATATTGAACCATCAAGGTATCATTGTTTTTTTGTTGAACAAAAGCTACGGTACTGCCTTCAGGTGCGAGGCTGTATTCAAGAACATCGTTAGTTTCAAATCTGCTACCGGATTGGGTATTCCACACCAGGAGTTTGTAGTTTTTTCCTGTTTTATGGGTGCGATGCTTCGTGTCATTGGGTATATTGGATGAGTTTGAATCCTGTTGGGTTTTTTCTTTACTCTGATAAAACAAAGCAGCTATAATCTGATAATTTTTTTTAGATACTTTAAATTTTTTCAATTGTCCGAAAGTATAAAGGGTATCTTCAGGAATATGATATACAAACAACGAATCTTTGGGCAGCTTGTCTTTTTTTGTTTTTTTGAGTTTGAGTTCTTTAACCAATGAGTGTGGAGGTTTAACCCGGAAAGCCACAAATTGTTCGTTAGGAGTAAAAACCGGATTGTTACCTCGTGGAAATGAGTCCAGTTTGTTTTCGTTCTGGGAATATAAAAACAATATACCGTCAAGGAAAGGATTTTGAGGCCTGAGTTCGTAAGCAACAAAATGTCCCTGGTAGGAAATGACGGGTGATTTGATATCTTTCCACAAATCATAAACCGAATGGTCCATGGGTTTTTTGGATTGCCCATTGACATTAAGAACAAATATCAGACTGACGAAAAGAAACAAATTTGCTTTTTTCATGAGCATAGCTTTAAAAGAGTGATTATTCAATAAATTCAATGATTTCTTCAAGAGGTTTTTTATTGGAAGGTTCTTTGTCTTCCGCAGGTTTTCCAAGTGCCACCAAAGATATCAGGTGCCAGGGTTCCTGTATGTTCAAAAGCCGTTCAAGTTCTTCTTTGGCAGTTAAAGGTGAACTCATCCAGCAGGCTCCATAGCCCAGGTCCACAGCTGTAAGCAAAATATTTTGAATACAGGCTCCTGCCATTTGCATATCGGGATAATTACGGATACGGTTGAGCTCGTCATGGGTGATTTTTGCACCTTTTTCCAGAAAATCCTCATAAGGATGCATAACCAGAACGATAACAGCAGGGGCATCCTGAAAAAATGTAGAATACCATTCCACCTGAGATTTGACCAGTATGGCTCGACTACTTTCATTGACAGGGATAGAATCTATTTTCTTTGAAATACTGATAGCCATTTTTTTTAACAAATCTTTGTTGGTGATAACAAGAAATTTCCAGGGTTGCTGGTTGTTGATGGAAGGAGCCAGACCGGCTCTTCTCACTATTTCCATCAAATCTTCCTTTTTAACAGGTTCGTCTGTAAAATTGCGGATACTGGTTCGTTTTTCTATACATTCTTTAAGTTCCATTTGTAAGGGATTTTGAAGCTTCTAATATAGAATATTTTTCTCATTTTGCCACGAGTAGTTGTTTGACAACCCATTTTGGCTCATATGTAAAAAATTAATCATATTTGTTCTGGCTTAAGGTTATGCTTTATATTATTCGTACCCGGAACCCGATTAATTATGTTATTCTTTTTCTTATAACCGCTGTCATGGTTCTTCCTTCAGCTTTCCGTCACCAGTCAGTCCAGTTTGATTATAGTATTTTATTTCAAAAGATATTACCTGTCGGGAGTACAGAATCGGATTACTGGGTCCTCGCAGGATTTATTCTTGTTTTTGCTTCCGCCTTATATCTCAATTATATTGTTGAAAAGCATCGATTTATTGAGGAAGCAGGTTTTATACCTGCTTATCTTTTCATACTTTTAATTCATGCTTACCCTTCGGCAGTGCTTTATCCGGCTCTTGTTTTACTGATTTTTATTTTGTTATGGTTGCTGGATAATCTGTTTTCTGTGTATGACAAAGACCCTGCTGTGCAGGATTTGTTTTTTGCTGCTTTTGCTCTTGGCTTTGCCTCATTTGTTTATACGCCTTCATTACTTTTGTTACTTTTATTGGTTATTGGGCTACCGATGTTGAAAAATCCGGGCTGGTGGGAAATGGCCATTATTCCTTCTGGTTTTTTTGTGTCGATTTACCTGGTCTGGTTCATGTATTTTATCACCAATCAAACTGAAGTATTTGCAGGATTTTTAAATTTAATACCACAGGCCGGCATTGTTCATTTTGGTGCTTTCCATGTTTATTGGATTCCTTTGATTTTTGTACTGCTTGTGAGTGTGGGATTATTTTTTTACGATTTCGTAACTCCTTCTTCATTGACGAATAAACAGGAGCGTTATAAGGTGCTTATACAGTTGTTATTAGCTATTGTTTTTGTTTTAATCATTTTTACCCGTAATGCTGTGCCTTCCATTATATTTTTACTGGCTATTCCTTTTACTTTTTTATTCAGCATTTATTTTACCAGGGAAAAGTCAAATA
>CAYNBC010000186.1:0-679 GCA_964395255.1 uncultured Sphingobacteriales bacterium
AAGGCAAATTCAAAAAGCCATTCTTGTTGGGCCCGAAGCTGGAATATATAAGAACTATTTCCAATCCATTCTCAGCTCAACAGGTATTGAACACCCTGAAGTATTTATATTGAGTTTCAGGGAATATAATATTCAAAATGAATCAGATCTTAACCTTTTTAAATCCCTGTTCTCTGCATTTATAAAAGGTATAAAGCAAGAAATCACGGAGTATTTGACCCGTGAGAATGTCAAGCCAGAAACACTGATTATAGGAGGTGGGATTGCAGGTATACAGGCCGCACTTGAGATTGCAGGAGCTGGATTGAAAGTTTATCTGGTTGAAAAAACAGGCACCATAGGTGGTCATATGGCCATGTTCGATAAAACTTTTCCAACCCTGGATTGTGCTGCTTGTATTCTTACTCCGAAAATGGTTGAGGTAGGACAAAATCCCAATATTGAATTGCTTACTTATAGTGAAGTTAGAAAGGTTGAAGGAGAACCCGGAAATTACAGAGTAACAATTCTGAAAAAAGCGCGCAAGGTCGACCTTTCAAGCTGTATTGGTTGCGGTAGTTGTGCTGAAAAATGTCCTGTCAGTACGCTTTCAGAATTTGATAATTATACAACTACACGAAAGGCTATTTATATTCCATTTCCTCAGGCTGTCCCACTCGTTCCAGTGATTGACCCCGAT
>CAYNBC010000186.1:689-1167 GCA_964395255.1 uncultured Sphingobacteriales bacterium
AATAAATATCTGGTTGATGAAAAAAACTGTACTTATCTGCAAGACCCTTATCATATACTTCAATCTACGATAAAAAATTCTATTAAAGATGGTGTCCCTGAAGAAATTGCTGTAAAACTGGAAAGCCTTAAAGGAAAAGAAATAAAAACCGAAGAAAAATACAATCAATTACTTGGCGAAGTCCTGGGTGATTCTAACCGGGAAAAATACGCTTCTATCATCCGTAAGCATACAGGTAAATGTAAAGCGTGTATGAAGGCGTGTCCTGTAAATAACTGTATCAATCTGGATGAACAAGACGAGACAGTTGAGGTCGAAGTAGGCAACATCATCATTGCTACAGGATTTAAAACTTTTGATGCAAAGAGGGCTGAGCAGTATGGGTATGGTAAATATCCCAATGTTATAACATCTCTTGAATTTGAACGGTTGGTGAATGCTTCCGGACCTACAGGTGGACACATTACATTCAGAACAG
>CAYNBC010000186.1:1177-3625 GCA_964395255.1 uncultured Sphingobacteriales bacterium
TTTTTACAAAAGAATCAGGAGAACCCAAATCTTTTGCCATTATCCATTGTATTGGGTCCAGGGATGAAAACTATAATCCTTATTGCTCAAGGGTTTGTTGCATGTATTCTCTCAAATTTGCCCACCTTATTAAAGAAAAGATTCCTGATTCCGAGGTATATGAATTTTTTATTGACATGCGGGCTTTTGGTAAAGGCTATGAAGAATTTTATGAGCGGATAAAAAGCGAAGGTGTTCATTGCATAAGAGGTAAAACTGCAAAAGTTGAACAGGTAAACGGAAAACTCAGGCTACGGAGTGAAGATATCCTCCAGGACAGGCTTATTGAAAAGGATGTAGATATGGTTATTCTTTCTGTAGGACTGGAACCTGCCGAGGATGCTTCTTTGATTGCCAATCTTACGGGTATCCGGCAGGATAGTAATGGATGGTTTAAAGAAGCCAATTACAATGGAAATCCTGTTGGTACTTTTAAACCCGGGATTCATATTGCCGGAGTATGTCAGGCTCCCAAAGATATTCCTGATACAGTAGCACAGGCTTCTGCGGCTGCTTCACGCGTTATTCAATCTGTTCTCAGAAATCGAATAGCACTGAGTCCCTATGATATTAAGCCAGAAATGATAGATAAAATGCAATAATAAATGTGGTGTTATGCAAAGGGTTAATCTGGATTTGAAGAATGAGCTGGCTGCTTTTGGCCGGAAAAACGAATGGAAAGAATGTTTTCACTGTGGTAATTGTACGGCTATTTGCCCTCTTACAGAAGATAATTTTACTTTTCCGCGAAGAAACATCAGGCTTGTACAGATGGGCTTAAATAAAAGCCTTGAAAAAAGCCTTGATCCCTGGTTATGTTACTATTGTGGAGAATGTTCGGATACCTGTCCCCGGAATGCAAACCCCGGGGAACTGATGATGACATTGAGGCGCTATCTTACTTCTGTGTATGACTGGACGGGCATATCCCGCTTACTTTATAAAAAACATCAGTGGGAATGGGGGCTTATTGGAATGATATTTCTTCTTATTGTTTCCATTTTCTTGATTTTTCTGCCACCTGCCAGAGAGCTTTTTACCAACCCTTCACAATTTATTAACGAACAGGGTGGAGTTATGATTAACAATCTTACACCCGCAGTGAAGGGACATAATTTTGTAAAATTAATTGAAACGGGTGACCTTATCATGGCCTTTCTGGTTGCCTTTCTTTTGATTTCCAATATTTTCAGGATGTTTTATAAAACCATTCTATCCGATAAGAATATAAAAGTTCCTTTCTTTACCTATATCAAGGAAGCCTACCAGCTGGTCTGGAATTTCGCTTTCCAGCCAAGATTTAATAAATGTGAGAAAAAGAACTACTGGTTGGGTCATTTTCTCCTCATGAGCGGATACACAATTATGTTTATTATGATTGTAGGCCTATTGCCCCGTTTCCAGATAGAGCAGGTAGTTCCATGGTATAACTGGCAGCGTCTGCTTGGATATTATGCTACATTCGGTTTGTTGTTTTTCCTTACGGTAGTAACGATTAAAAGAATTAAAGCCAGAGAGATTCAATTTCGTTTTTCTCATCCCTCCGATTGGATATTTATCATAATGCTGGCATTAACAACCATCTCAGGAATTCTGATACATATTTTCCGCCTGAGCGGAATGCCAGCAGCCACCTATTTTATGTATGTTTTTCATCTGGGAGTGCTTGTTCCGATGATAGTTATTGAGGTTCCCTTTTCAAAGTGGTCTCATCTGGCTTACAGACCGTTTGCCGTTTATTTTCAAAGAATCAAGCAGAATGCTTACAAGAAGTTATTGAAACTGGATTATTCAAAAGCAGCTTAAAGGAAAAAATATGGAGGAAATTAGAATTGGAGTTTATGTGTGCTGGTGCGGGACCAATATAGCCCGCATGGTCGATGTAGAAAGAGTAGCCGGGGAAGTTGGAAAAATGGATGGCGTTGTACTATCCAAAACCTATAAATATATGTGTTCTGACCCGGGTCAGGATATGATTGTCAATGATATAAAGGAACATAAACTAAACAGAATCGTTGTTTCTGCATGTTCACCCCGAATACATGAGCTAACCTTTCGTAAAGCCCTGGAAAAAGCCGGTATCAATCCCTATATGCTAGAAATGGCCAATATCAGGGAACATGTTTCCTGGGTTCATACCGATAGGGAAGTAGCTACCCGTAAAGCCATTTCACTGGTCAGGGCAGCTGTGAGCAGAGTTAAACTTCATCAGCCTCTGGAGAAAAGAACAGTGGAGATTAATCCTGCAACGCTGATTCTGGGAGCTGGAATAAGTGGAATTACTGCGGCACTGGAGATTGCTGATGCAGGCTATCCTGTATATCTTATTGAAAAAGATAATAAACCGGGTGGTATGTTGAATAAAATAGATACCCTGTATCCATATTTCAGCTCTGCCCGGCAATTAAT
>CAYNBC010000186.1:3635-5200 GCA_964395255.1 uncultured Sphingobacteriales bacterium
ATCTATCGTATTGAAAATCATCCTAAGATTCAGCTCTATACAAACTCAACAGTGAAAGAAATTAAAGGTTATGTAGGGAACTTTACTGCTTCTCTTCAAACAGGGGAAGAAGTCATAGAGATTCAATTTGGGAATATTCTGGTAGCTACCGGGCTCAGGACTTATCAACCAGATCAGATTTCGGAATATGGGTATAAAAACTACCCGGATGTTCTTACATCTATTGAATTCGAAGAAAAACTTATGCAGTCCGATTTTACCACCTACAAAGGAAATGTTCCCAGACATATAGTGATAATTCATTGTGTGGGTTCAAGGAATAAAAAATATCATGACTATTGTTCCCGGGTATGCTGCAACACAGCCATGAAATACATCTATCAGATTCGATCGGCTATTCCGGATGCAAAAATTTATGACCTGTATACCGACATGAGGACATATTCAAAACTGGCCGAAGAGATGTATGCTGGAACAAACCAGAGCCAGGTTATGTTTTTAATGTTTGACCCTCAAGGTCCTCTTCCTGAAGTCGTGGAAGCATCTCCGAAGGACAAATGCCAGTATCTGGTTCGTTTTAAGGAAAAACTTAGTGGGGAAAATATTGAAGTTCCAGCAGATTGGATTATCCTCATGACAGGCATGGAGTCGCATGGAGATGCCAAAGAAATAGCCCACCTGGCAGGTATCAGTTTATGTGGCCATGATTTTTATATTGAAAAACATCCCAAACTGGACCCTGTAGGTACAACGACCGAAGGTGTTTATATAGCGGGTACCTGTCATGGACCTAAAGATGTTTCCGAGTCGGTCTGTCAGGCCAGAGCCGCAGCTGCGAGGATATTATCGAACATTTGCCGTAAAACTCTTGAAGTAGAGGTAACAACAGCCGAAGTCAACGAGGAGATTTGTTGCGGATGTCAGACATGTATTCAGGTTTGCCCCTATACAGCCATTTCTTTTAATGAAGAAAAGCAGGTATCCTATGTCAATGAAATCTTATGTAAAGGTTGTGGCACCTGCAGTTCGGCATGTCCGACTGGTGCCATACAGAGTAAGCATTTTACAGATAATCAGATTTTATCACAAATAGAAGGTTTATTGTTAAATCCAATCGAAAAATAAGTTATGGAAAAAGAATTTGAACCGGTAATTATTGCTTTTTTATGCAATTGGTGTTCATATACAGGCGCTGACCTTGCAGGGACAGCCCGGATGAAGTATGCACCGAATATAAGAATTATCAGAATTATGTGTTCGGGGCGGGTAGAACCCACTTTTGTGTTGAAAGCTTTCAGGGAAGGAGCCGATGGCGTTTTAATTTGCGGTTGCCATCCGGGAGATTGCCATTACCAGGAAGGAAATTACAAGTGCTTAAGAAGGTATCATTTGCTGAAAAAGTATTTGAAGCAAATGGAAATCAACCCGGACCGCCTGTGCCTGGAATGGATATCGGCCAGCGAAGGAAAACAATTTGCAGAACTGGCTGACCGCTTTACCGAACAGATAAAAGCTTTAGGACCCAGTCCTGTCAAAGAAGTGATGGAAAATTTATCAATGATTAA
>CAYNBC010000187.1:0-5092 GCA_964395255.1 uncultured Sphingobacteriales bacterium
AGATTCCAATCGGACAAAACGGATATAATAGATGGGGTATTGATTTATAACATCTTTGTAAATAAAATCTGGCCAGATTTGACCCGGTGCATAATAAAATTTATTTAATCCCTGTGTCAAATTCTGGTTATAGGCATTTAAAAAGCCGGAATTAAAATGAAAAGCTGCCACAGAACCGAACTTATAAAAAGGATTAAACGCCCATTTGTGTTTAATAATCTCGTCCAGCGAGGCATCATACAAATCAGCGAGTAGCTCGGCATTTTCTATTTTATTGTTTTTTTGTTTTATTTGAATTGTCCATCTTTCTTTGCTCCCAGGCTCGGTGTTTTTACGGTATGTTTTTAAAACAATATCAAGCTTTTTATTATCCCAGGGTACATCCACGAAATATCCCCGCTGATATATTTTATTCAATTTTATTGAACTAAACTCAGCCCAGAAACCACCTCTTTCCTTTTCTGTAACAGGGATGGAAATCTTTATCTGGCCTTGATGTATAAGCGTGTCTTTGAAATAAATCAAACGATTCCCTTGATATGCCCTGATGAAAAAATAAGCCAGAGAGTCTGCAGTTCCCAGTATAAATATTGAAGCATTACCCGGATAAATCTTGTTATTTTTACTGATAAAATAAGCTGGAAGGGATAAAGCAGGTAGCTGTGAACGGGAATCATAAAAAACAGTCTTTTTAGCCAGATGAATTTTATGTCCGGTTTTATCCTTTCCTTTAAAGTCAATTAGATAAGTGCCCTGTTCAAGCTTTTTCTGCCACTTAGGTGTGAATAAAATAGGAACATTGCTGTTAACCTGCTGATGGATTACCAGCACCTTTTCTGTATCCTGTGGATATGGGGACACATCATAAGGCAATAATTTTGAGTATTCTTCAGGGCTATAAGCGGGTAAATCAGGCAATTCCCAGCTCCTTTCCCTTAATAGTGTTTTGTGAATCTTTAACCGGTAAATTTTTAAAGTACCTTTAAGGTCTACACTTTTAGCTTCAGTATTAAAGGTTTTTATAAAAAGTGTGTTTTGCTCTGAAATGTCAACATGATCAGGAATGTTGATAAATCCGTCAAGAGGATTACGGGATACTTTCAGCCATTTTCTTGCGGAATGAGTTTCACCGTTCTCCGCAGTTACAGTGACACTGATTTCATATTGAAAAAATGATTTCTCCAGGGATTTATTCCCGGAAGGTACAACCAGAGGCACCTGAAAAGAAAACCTACCATCAGGCGAAGTTTCTGTTACGCCATAACCTATTATTTTATCTTCATTCCGGTAATCAGGGAAATACCATCTGTACCATATAGGCCAGATAGTTTTTCTTTTTACCTGCCATTGTACTCTGGCTTTGTTCAAGCCTACATTGCTGTATGTCTGAGCCTTTCCCTGCATTATTACCGTATCCCCAGGTTTATATACTTTTTCCAGTGTGTCAAGCTTTACATAAAATTTAGGTCTTTTGTATTCTTCTACACGAAAAGTTTGTTGACCCAGGTTTCCATCTAGCCTGAAGATTCCTGTTAGTATATTTTCCGGGAGTCTGAACGAGTCTGAACACGAACCGAACTCATTGGTTGTAAGTTCTTTCGTGTCAATTATTCGATAATTGGCATCCATGAGTTTTATCGTCAATTTTGTTTGAGGTATTACCTGGTATTTACCCTCATCCATTTTTGCAGAAGTCAAAATGCCTTTAAAAAATACTGTCTGTCCCGGTCGGTAAATGGAGCGGTCAGTAAATAACCAGAGCTTTTGTTGTTCTTTTTGATAATGACGATATTCATAAAACGAGTAAAACTCAGCTATAGAATCTTTACCATCAATAGCTACGACTTTGTAATATCCACGAAAGGGCCTGGCTATGGCGATGATGCCGTTTTTATCTCCTTTTAATGATTTCTTTAAAACAAAGCCTTTTCTGTAGGACAATCGTTCATAAATATTTACACGGGGATGGTGAACACCCATTCCGTTTCGGGAGTTTATAATATGTAAAACCCAATTTTTTCTGTCAAAGTAATTATTTTCCTTTATAATACTTAATTCACTTACCTGAAATTGGGCGTACTGAAAAACTTCACCCTGACGCATAAAATGAGGATGGCTGGAAATCACAAGAGCATAATGGCCGTATCCCAAGGGGTTTAATATTAATTCCGTTGTATGATTTTCATAATCTTTTTTATCAGGCAGTTTAAATTTCCCGAAATAAATTGCCTTTTTGTTTCTTAAAATCCGGTATCTAACATCCTGCGATGTATTGTTTAATTTGTCAATATCTCGTGCATCTAAAGCTACAACTTTATACCATATTGCAGGAATGTTTTTATACGAAATAAGAACAGGAAAGTTTAAACCCGGCAGAACAACTTTTTTCATTTTCATTTGAAGTGAGCGGGCTTTAATACGGCTAAGCAAGGACCTGCAAAGCTGACTTCCGTATGTTTGAGGATATTGTGCGATAGTCTTTTCACAAATTTCCACTGCCGATACCAGATGGTATTTATTATTCACTTGAAAGCCATTATTGAATAATAATGCTTTTTTATATAAAGCCAGTGACCTTAATTCCGGATGCGAATTGTGATAAATAAAACTGTCAAGATATTGACTCCATGCATTTTCTCTGGTCATGGAAGCTGAGATTGAATAAATATACTCAGCTCTCTCCAGGTCAAAGTAAGTTCTGGTAAGAAAATTCGTGTCATTGTAAAACATCACCTTTTGATACATTCTCAAAGCACGAAAAGTAAAATCCAAAGTATCAGGACTTGATATGTTTGCATTTATAAAGTCAAAATTCCATTGCAACATGGAATCATTCAGAATTGTAAATTCACTGACGGGCGTGGGACCAAATCGAATTGCTGATTTATAAAATTTTAGTACCTGCCGGCTTAAAAGCTCAAACAGAGTCGGGCAGGCATAATCAGGGGCGGTTCCTTGTTTCACCAGCCATTCCATCTGTTTCACTGGGTATTTTTTTAAAATCCGTGGATGTGCTAATGAACTTTCATAAGCTTTAACAATTTCATCCCTGAACATCAGTGATGTCCAGTACTTGATCTCTTCAGGAACATCCTTTGTTTGAATAGCTTTGTTATCAATCATGTATTGGTAATTCCGATAATAGTTTAGTAAAATCTCTGCCTTAAGTGCGAAAAGTAACGATTTTAAGGGTTCACCAGCTGTTTTAAGCTCATGATTGATAAAATTTAAAGTCTTTTGCCCGGGATTTTCATCAAATTCGCTTAAATACTTAAACATGTATGCAATGGCGTTGATCTGGTGCTCGAATTCTTTTTTTTCAGCACCAAGCCTGTAAATTCTCTCCACCACTTCAAGGGCACTTCTTGCTTTTCCGGCTTTTTCATATTTTTTAGCCTCCTGCCATAAATCCTCTATTTGTTTATCATTTTCCGGTTTCAGCCCTTTTATCCCTGCAATTAAAAGAAATACCATCAGGGGATAAACAAAATGAAAATAAACTCTTCTGTTCATAATTTTAAATAAGCGTGTAAATCAAATCAATTCATAAATAATGCCTAAAATAAGGTATTTATTAAAATAAAAAAGGCTGCCATGAGGCAGCCCTTCACTTAAACATTATGAAAACAAAGACTATCTGGTTAAGACCAGACGTTTCATAGTTAGTTCTGAACCAGCCTGAATTCTCACAGTATAGCTACCACCCGGTAATGTGGAAAGGTCAAGTTCAACCTGCTGATGAGTTATTCCGGCTAATCTGCGGGAAATCACAGTTTGTCCTAATGAATTAATTACGGATAATTGGATATCTGCCATGGCTGGTAGATCGAAAGCAACATTGACTTTGCCATGTGTTGGGTTGGGATATAATTCGATATAACGACCCAGGCTGTTATCACCCACACTTCCGTATTTCCATGCACAATAAGTGACATCAACATAACGAACAACTTCTTCAGCTTTGTTGCCCGATTTGTCTTTTGCGTTGTACCGGATGGAATAGAAACCTTCTTTGCGATAGGGCAGATAATCGGTGTAGTAAGTTCCGCTACGGAGAATATCTTTCTCAGTAAGCATATCGTAATTATCGCTTATGGTAACGGAATCATAGTCCAATGTATCATAACGGCAGATATTTACTAATGGAAGACCAATCAAAGTAATTATAGGTGCTTCACGGTCAACAACATCAATATAATAGATAACGCTTGAAGAATTACCAGAGCCGTCAGTTACCGTGAAAATAGCTTCATATTGACCCAGTTTTGTAGCTTTTCTATCGGGGAAATTCGTAATAAAACTACCACTTTCAACTACATTTAAGTTTTTATAATAGTTGTCGGTAATAGTAAAGGAAGGTGCTTTCCATATATCAAAGACATCTACAGTAATATGCTGGCTATCCTGATACATACTGCTGATCACAGGAGCAGTGGTATCTACAACATTTACCACCCGTGAAACACTAACCGGTCCGTTTCCGTTGCAATCCGTAGCAGAATATGTTAATGTATATGAACCCAGTGTAGTGTAATCTACCGAACCTGTAAGTGTTACATCGATTTCGGCAGGAGAACAATAATTATCACTTACCGTTACCCCCTCTTCCCGATAAGGATTGTTGACTTCAAGAGTTACTATGGATTTCCCGTTCAGGCTGATGATGGGTAAAGTAGTATCTCCAACAGTTATTGTTCTGCTTACTGAAGCACTGTTACCCTGCTTGTCATAAGCGGTATACATAATTTCATAAGTACCCAGTAATGTTGTATCCACACTTCCTGTAATCATTACGGTATCAAGTCCACTGCAGGTATCACTGGCAATAACACCGTCTTCATGATAAGGATTAAATACCTCCAGATAAATTTGAGATTGGCCGTTCAAGGTGATTTCAGGTTTGATAGTATCGGCAGTTACGATAACAACTCTATCCTTAATGGCTTCATTTCCTGAAGAATCAACAGCAGAATATCTCACATAATAAGTACCATCATTATGACAATCGACATTGTTGGAAACAGTAGTAAGAGTAACTGTAGTACTGATATTATCTACAGCTGTTGCACCCTGATCGATATACGGGCAATCA
>CAYNBC010000188.1:0-1660 GCA_964395255.1 uncultured Sphingobacteriales bacterium
GTGAAAATTTATGTGGATTTAAATGATACATATCGAACCTCAATACTTTCCGAATATACAATATTTTGCCCTTCTTGAAAAGTACCAAAAGGTTTATTTTGATGATATTTCCCCTTTTAAAAAACAAACATTAAGGAACCGTTGTTACATTGCCGGTCCTAATAAAACCCTGATTTTGACTGTTCCGGTAAAGAAAAAAAATGCTGCCCTGCTTTTGAAAGATATTCGGATTGATAATTCGAAAAGATGGCAAAGCGAACATCTTCATTCCCTTCGTTCGGCTTATGGTAAAAGCCCCTTTTTTATTTATTATAAAGACGAAATTGAACCGTTTTTTTTCAAGCATTACGATTTTCTACTCGATTTGAACATGGAGATTACCGGGACTTTAAAAAAATTGCTTCAACTTCAATTTAATGGGGAATTATTGTCCAGTGCCAACCACAGCTCTTGTTCATGTCAGATTTTTACAGGAACCATGGAACATCAGCAATCAATGAATAGTTTAACGATGGAAGAGTACCCTCAGGTTTTTAGCGACAGACATGGTTTTATTCCTCATTTATCTGTCCTGGATCTTCTGTTTAACCTGGGCAATGAAGCTCACCTTTATATCCAAAGACTTACCATGGCCGTTTAAAAAAATCTCCCTCGTAAATTTCTGTGATATCATTAAAGTAACTTTCCTGTCCGTTAGACCGGTTTTTACGAAATGCAGTAAATATTTTTCGCGTGAGTGAGAGCGGAGTCAAAATAAGAAAAAAGAGGATGGTTAATAAAACATGGGTAACCATGTAAGAAAGAACAGATGAAAGAAACATCCATGCTTGATGGATGGCCCTTGCCACGCGACCTGAAAACAACCCACTCAATAAAATTACTAACCCAAGAACAATAAATATCCATTGATGAAATAGGACAGTTAAAACCACACCTGCAGCAAATAAAACAACTACGGTTTCTTTGTAATGATAAGTGTTCATCAGAAAAGTGAATATATGAAAGGTGCAAGTACAGTGTTTCCAGCAAATACAACTATCAGCCCCAGAATAATGATAAATAGCAAAATAGGAATAAGCCAGTATTTTTTCCGGGCCATAATAAAACGGGCAATATCTTTCAGGCTTTCCATGAGTTTCAAACAAAAATAATCATTAACCGGCAATAGAAAAATCAGGACTTTGTGGTATCGCGAATGACCTTGATAACTGCTAGCAGGGCAAGACCAATGGCAAAAATTCCAACATAAATTTCACTTTTCCAGAAATCTATCGATAGCATGACGGCCAGAATTAACACAACAGTCAGCGTGATAAAATGGCCGTATTTTCGAAACCAGGGACGGTGATTAAATATTTTTTTAGTTAAAAATAACAGAATTGCAAGTATAAGGAGAAAAATCCTGATTTCCGGAGACAAAGCTTTTTATTTAAGCAAGTTAAGTAATTTTTCATAAATTTTATATGTGGGATAAATACCTGAAAAGTTTTCAGCCCCGGGTCCATGTGCAAATACAGGAACAAGCTGGGCTGTGGGGTTTTTTGAAGCCCATTTTTCAGCATATCCGGATTTTTTGTTATCAATTCGTACGATGGCTGGAGCCCCAGCATCATAATTTGAAACCACTAAAATCAGTGTTTCGTTGTCCTGTCCTAAAAAT
>CAYNBC010000188.1:1670-5084 GCA_964395255.1 uncultured Sphingobacteriales bacterium
GTAAATATTTTCAATGGTTTTATCCATATCGAGAATTTCTTCGGCCAGGTAAGAAGCATTGGAGGTTTTTGCAGCCCAGGCAATTTGAGCAGATTCAATGACCAGACAAAATCCATTCGGTTGAGTAACCAATGTTCTGAAAGCACGAAACCATGCTCTTTTCAGGAAATCTTCACGCTCCGAGCTTTTGGGCAGATAATCTTCTGCAAGGAGAATCAAAGCTTTTCTGGAATTTCTTTTGTCCAGTTTTTTCATTTTGTCAACAAAGCGGTATTTTTTCTTCAAAAATTTTTCAACCAGGGAATTTTCATCACCTTTTGTAAAATATTTCAAGCCTCCACCAATGACAATGTCCGGTTCAAATTGAAAAAGGTCATTGGCACGTTGATATTCGTCTACCGGAGATGGATGATGTGAATAAAAAGCCGCCAGAGTCGGAGATACAACCGTGGAAGTACTGATTAAACCGGTAGCTTTACCTTTTTCCCGGGCCCATTCGAGGATGGATTTCAAATTTTTTCCGGAGGAATCTACACTCAGATAACCTTCTCTGGTCATTTTTCCGCAGGCCAGAGCAGTAGCTGCTGAATACTCGTCAGGTATTTGTGCCCCGGGAGGAACTGCTATACCTACGCCTGTTATTTCCAGATTTCTAAGTGCAAGCTCTTTTTGACTATGTACAAGGGCTGTGCTTAAGTGCCCGTAACCCATGCCATTTCCAATGATAATAATGATATTTTTAGGTGTGGATTGGGTGTTTCCCAAAGTGGAACTCAATATCAAAATAATTGTGAGAAAAATTTTATAATACCGCATAACAATGATTTTAAAATGTAGTTTTGTAAAAATTTCCCGGTAAAGCTTTTACCAGACCCATAAATTCCAGTTCAAGAAGTTTGACAGATAAAACTGACGACATCATGGAGCTCAGGGATGCCAGTGCATCAATATGTAATTTACCTTTTGATTTCAGGGTTTTGAGAATAAGTTGCTGGTCAGGGTCAAGGTTTTCCAGTTTGATTCCGGGCTTTTCAGGGGATGTGGTAATCTTGTCCCACCCCATTAAAAAAGCGATATCTTCAGCATTTTCAATCAACGAAGCTTTTTGTGTTTTGATTAAATAATTACATCCCGATGAATAAGTATCAGTTGTTTTACCGGGTACTGCCATAACTTCCCTGTTGTATGAAAAGGCAATTTCGGCAGTTATGATGGCACCACCTTTACGGGCTGTTTCCACAACAACAATTCCGTCCGTGAGTCCGGCTATAATACGGTTTCTTTTTGGGAAGTTTTCACGGGAAGGTATGGTCCTGCTGAAAAATTCAGTAACCAGAGCTCCTTTTTCAATAATTTCGTTGGCCAGAGGTTTATGCAAGTAGGGATAAACCCTGTCCAGACCATGACCCAGCACGGCAATGGTCGGCAACTGGAATTTCAAAGATGCTTTGTGCGTGTGATAGTCTATGCCGTAAGCCAGACCACTTACGGTTGTTACCCCATAGGCCTGTAATCCTTCGCAGAGTTTTTCACACATTTCAATGCCGTATTCGCTGGCATTTCGTGTACCCACCATGGCAAGCATCCTCAGGTTGTTGAGGGAAATATTTCCTTTCACAAACAATACGAGAGGAGCATCATTGAGCTGTTTTAAACGAAAAGGATACTGTTCGTCCTGGAAAGTGATGATTTGAATATGATTTTTTTCTGCAAAATTTATTTCCTGCTCACATTCGTCAAAATCAGTAAAGCTTTTGATTGAGCGTGCAATGGTATCGCCTATATCTTCAATTTTAACCAGATGTGCATGTTTTTCTTTGAATACATTCCGGGCAGAGCCAAGAACAGAAATGAGTTGTCGGGCTGTAGCATGACCCACCAAAGGCGTTTTTATCAAAGCCAGCAGGTGTATGAGTTCTTCTCTGTTCATTTAATGACCGGCATATTCGACCAGATAAAAATAGGGATAGTTTTTCAGTAAATTTCTACCACCCAGATCAGGCATGTCAATAATGCTGGCAACATGAACCACTTTTCCACCCAATCTTTCTACCAGTTTAATGCCTGCCATAAGAGTACCTCCGGTTGCAACCAGATCGTCCATAACAAGTACTTTATCACCTTTTTCAATGGCATCCGTATGAATTTCCATGGTATCCGTGCCGTATTCCAGCTCATAGGATTCTGACAGAGTTTCAGCTGGGAGTTTACCGGGTTTGCGGATAGGCACAAATCCGACATGAAGCCTGTCTGCCAGAGCGCCTCCCGGAATAAATCCCCGGGCTTCGATGGCTACTATTTTATCAATCTCTTCGCTTTTAAATCTTTCTTCAAACTGCGTCATTACATAATGAAAGGCTTCTTTGTTTTTAAATAATGTAGTAACATCGTGAAATAGAATCCCTTTTTTCGGAAAATCGGGAATGTCTCTGATAAATTTTTTAAGGTCCATAAGTTATCATTTTCTTTGAGTTTGCAAATTAAGAACAAATTACCGGAACAAGTTTATTGCAAAAATTAAACATATAGTGAAGTTTTTAATTTAAAAAGCCTATCTTTGTTTGACTCCAGTTAAAGGGCTTTCAAAAATAATTACATGTATTATTACAAACCACAGGAAAAAGAAAAATTAGAGAACTATATCCTGTCGGTTTCCAGAATTTTTGGGGCTATAATCATTATTCAAAATGGTAAAAAAAACCTTGAGGGAAATATTGTTTGTATTAATGACAGTGCCCTGGCATTATTCAATGCTAATCCCGACCAGCTCCTTAGCCATACATTAAGCCAATTTTTAAAAGTCCCCAAAAACTTTGTATCAAGACTTAAAGAATTATCCGCCCGTAAAAGTTCATCTTTTTCTTCATCCATACAGTATAAAGCTTATAAAAGTAAGTTTCAGACGGTTGAGGTTGTTGTAAGCCGGCTTGAAATTGAAAATAATCATTATTTACAATTTCATTTTGTTCAAAATGTTTCAGGTATGATTTCAGAACTGAGGGAATTTGGAGTAAGCGAGGTGCTGGAGAAACTCGGAATCGGTTTGATGCTTATTGAAGGAGATGAAATTAAATACATCAATCCTGTGGGATTAACTCTACTGGGTTATCAGTCTCTTCCGGAATTACCCGAAAATACTCTGATTTCCATTGTTCATAAAGACTATCAGGAAGAATTGCTGGATTATATAAAAAACATTTTAAATGAAAAATTATCCGGGTCAGCACTTTATTCCGTACTAAAAAATAAAAAAGGTCAAAATCTGGAAGTTGAAATAAATGGTTCTTTACTAAAGGATGGCAGAACTATTGTAGTGCTTACCTTTTTTGATATTAGCGAAGTAATGGCCAAGCATTCGGTAGAGTCTGCAAGTTACCGACAGAAGCAGTTGGATGCTCAGCTCATTAAAATTGA
>CAYNBC010000189.1:0-5079 GCA_964395255.1 uncultured Sphingobacteriales bacterium
AAAAGAAAAATAAAAGCAAATGCCAGTAATGTATGGAATTATCTATCAAACAGAGCTGAAGAAATTACCCGCTATAATTATCAATTGATTAAAAACCGTATAGGCGTACATTATCAAAATTCCATTAAGAGAGAATTTGCATTTCACAGGTTTGAATCGTTCTTAAAATCCGATAAAACTATTTCAGCCTTTATTGCACCGGGAGGTTATGGAAAATCCACACTGGTTTTGCACCTCATTGAAAAATATTGCTTTAATCGGGATAAACAGGCGTCAAGTGATATATATTGGTTGATAGATTCAGCTTCCTGGGAAAATATGCTTACCGAAAATTTTAACCTTGATGTTTATAAAGAAAAATTACTTGGTAAATATGCCCATGAAAATTTTCACCATTTATTCAAGCAGCAAGGTTTTTCCCACGGGAGATTTATATTGATAATTGACGGTATCAATGAACTGGCTTTAAAAATTGAAAATAACCGTTCACTGCTAGATAATTTACTTAAAATCATTCATCTTTTTGACCATGCGCCCTGGTATAAAATAGTGATTACTTGCCGTAGTTCTGTATGGTATTACCTGTCCCAGTATCTACTCAGGTATCCCGCAGAAGTCAAATACTGGTATGGCGTTACTATGAGAGGAAATTTTAATGACCTGAGCAATATCCCTCCTTTCAGTACCGATGAAATAAAAAAAATACTAGATAAATACCATCTCCTTCCACTGGTTGAAGAAAATGAATTGATTGACCCCTCTTTTCTTGAACGAATCAATAATCCATATTTTTTGAAGCTTTTCATCATGTCATTTGATGAATCAAAAATTGTAAGTGATATTGATATATTATCCCGATATATCCGTGAAACTGTTTATGATACGGCCGATGCCAGCGATAAAGTAAGAATTATTGAGCATTTTATTAAACTCTGTGAATATGGACTCAAGTCTGACTCCGTCTCGAAAGACAGCATGCTCGATGTGATTGAAAGCAATAAAATAGCATGGCAGGAATTACTTTCCTGGGGAATTTTTTATGAATATAAAGTTGTCGATTCCTATTCGCGTTTTGAAACCCGCATTAAGTTTGGTCATGATATACTTTTCGAATTTCTCCTTACCCAGCAATGGCTAAAGGAAATGCCCTTCAATCTTCAAACTTTTGAGCATCTTGTTAGATATTATAAAAATGCACCCGAATTACTTAATTCCATTATTTCCTGGATGATTCGATTTGCTTTTTATAATTTCAATCTGGATGTAATAAAAGGCTTATACCCTTTCCTGTATAATCATTTTATCAGAACTCCCGAAACCTCAAGAATTTCTTACCCTGTTTTTGAATTTATTAACCTGATGGGATGTGAAATAAGGAAAATCAAAGCTGAAGAACTAAGGAACCAGCTTGCCAATGAACTTGCCAAAACCTTTATAGGACAATGTATGTATTTTGAACGGTTTATTGATATGGATTTCCTTATCAGGTTTTACGGTTCTCTGCTGGATTATTATGCCCGCTACAAACATACTGTTGAAGCCAAAATTTTTGTTAGCTGTGTCCGTTACTGGAAATATTTTTACCAGAATAACCGTAATGGCTGTGTAGAAGAATTTCAGAAATTATCACGGTTGAAAATAACACCTGAAATAAGATCATTTTTTCTTGCCATTTATGCTCATGTTTACCTTATTGAGAATGCATTCAGGAATAATCTTAACAATGCTATTTCCCTGGTGTTGCAAATTGAACATGACCTTTTTGCCGCTGAAGCTCGCAGAGTTTCTTATCTGACTCTGTTTCATTTTGCTGTGGTGGATGCACTGGAACTAACCGGCCAGTACCGTGTATTAAAGGAATTTGTTGAAGAACGATGTCTTAATATTACTGTTTCAGAAAACCTGAGACAATCAAGGTCTTATAAACTCATGCAACTTTTTTATGCTCATTCCCTGCTCAAAACTGGAAATCAAAACGAGGCAATTAAACTTTTTTCCAGCATTGAGCTAAACAACCTTCAGGACAATTCAAAATATTACTGGACGATACGATATTATTTTGTAAAATCCAGTATGCAGCTGGCAGCCCATCAAATGGAGGAAGCCAGAGCTACTTTACTCGAAATCATCAAACTTGCCTCCATTATGAAATATTCTCTTTTCTGTGACAGGGCAAGAGAAATTCTGGTTTTATTGAAAAAGCGTAAAAATGAACCTGACATTCAAAAAGCTCGTTGAATATTTACAGCAATCCCTGAATAATGAAAAGGGAAAAGTAGATAAAGTTTATTTGCAGGATGAATTGCACTTTTTAAAACTTCTGTTATATGTAGTTGAAAATACGAATGATTTAATTTTTATTCAGGATAAAGACCATAACCTGCTCTTTATTAACAAATATGGGTTGCTGTTGCTGGAATGTGAATTCGATGAAATATTGAAAACCGACCTTTCCCACTGGGTCGATGAAGCAGAAAGAGGTAAATTGAGGGGATACCTATATCAGTTGTCTCAAAACCGGAGTTTCCGGTTTCAAACTGTTTTGAAAAACAAGTATTCCGTAAAAATACCCGTGGAAGTGAATGCCGTATTTATTGAGGAGGGTGATAAAAGTTATTACGGAGGAATTATAAGGGATATTACAGAACAAAAAAAGGTTGAAAAAAACCTGATGGAATCACAGGAGAAATTTAAGCGACTTGTTGAAGAACATCAAATGCTTTTCGGACAGTGGTTATAGATTTGGGCTATAGTTGGGAGCTTCTTTGGTAATCAATATATCGTGTGGATGACTTTCTCGTACACCTGCTGAAGTAATTACGATAAATTTAGCTTTTTTCAAATCCTTGATGGTCCGTGCACCGCAATAACCCATACCGGCTTTTAATCCCCCGATATATTGATAAACGACTTCCGAAAGATTACCTTTATAGGGTACTCTGCCAACGATACCTTCGGGCACCAGTTTGTTGATTTCTTCCTGCGGGTCCTGGAAATATCTATCTCCTGAGCCTTGCTTCATTGCCTCGACAGACCCCATTCCTCTATAACTTTTAAATTTTCTGCCTTCATAAATAATGGTTTCACCGGGAGCTTCTTCAACACCAGCAAACAATCCCCCCGCCATAATGGTAGAAGCCCCTGCTACCAGTGCTTTTACAATATCACCGGAGTACTTGATACCACCGTCAGCAATAATAGGGATTTGATAACTTTCAACAGCCTGGGCGCATTCGTAAATAGCAGTCAATTGTGGAACACCTACACCGGCAATAACACGAGTTGTACATATGGAACCCGGACCAATGCCTACTTTGACAGCATCTGCACCGGCATCAGCCAGGGCTCTGGCTCCATCACTCATGGCTACATTACCCGCAATAACATCCAGGTCTGGAAATTCTTTTTTAATCTTTTTCAGGGTTTCTATGACAGCTTTTGAATTGCCATGGGCAGAATCAATACTTACGACATCAACTTCCGCTTCAACGAGGGCTGCTACATGCTCCACTACATGACGGGTTACACCTACGGCTGCTCCAACCCTGAGCCTGCCATACTGGTCTTTGCATGCCAGAGGGTGGTCTTTTATCCTGCGAATGTCTTTATGCGTGAAAAGCCCTTTAATTCGTCCCTCTTTGTCAACAACCGGTAGTTTTTCCACTTTGTATTTATAAAGAATTTCTTCAGCTTCTGAGATACCAATATCTCCTGTGGCAGTGATGAGCCTTTCACGGGGTGTCATCACTTCCGAAACTAGCCTCATGGGATTTTTTTCAAAATACAGGTCACGGTTGGTAATAATGCCTACAAGGACATTATTATCATCAATAACAGGAATACCACTAATTTCGTTTTTCTTCATTATTTCACGGGCCTGCCCGATGGTGGCTTTGTGGTTCAGAGTTATGGGTGATTGTATCATGCCACTTTCACTTCGTTTCACTTTTCGAACCATCTGGCATTGCCTTTCAATGGTCATATTTTTGTGGATAATACCAATTCCTCCTTCCCGTGCAAGAGCAATGGCCATGGCTGATTCAGTAACTGTATCCATGGCTGCCGAAACCAGTGGAATATTCACCTGTATATTGCGGGTGAGGTAGGAACTGACATCCACCTCCCGGGGTAATACTTCAGAATATGCGGGCAAAACCAGAACATCATCAAAAGTAAGGCCTTGCCCAACGAATTTATCTGAATTCATATTGAGCTGCATAACAAATATTTTTAAGGATTTCTACCATGTGCAAAGGTAAGCAACAATTCAGATTTTTGATACTCTATATCATTAAAAATGATGGAAAAGAAAGTTGAATGATTCATTTCTTCCTTTATTAACTAATTTTGGCCCATGTTTAAGTATATTTTCGGACCTGTTCCTTCAAGGAGGCTGGGCATGTCGCTGGGAATCGACCTGGTTCCCCATAAAAGCTGCCCTATGAACTGCCTGTATTGCGAATGCGGGCCTACAACTTATCATAGTTTGAAAAGAGAAAGCTTTGTCGGGATTGATAAAATTCTGGATGAACTTCAATTGTATTTTTCCCGTTATGAAAAACCTGATGTCATAACATTTAGTGGTTCGGGAGAACCACTTCTCTATAAAGATTTCGGATTATTGGTATCCCGGATCAAGAAAAAATATCCCGATATACCACTTGTCCTTTTGACTAACAGTCTTTTTTTATCTGACCCTGAAGTACGGAAAGAAGTCAAAATGCTGGATATGATTGTACCCTCACTGGATGCAGTCAGTCAGGAGGTATTTAATAGAATTAATCGACCGGTAAATAACTTTCCAATACAAAAAATAATTAAGGGGTTGATTGCGCTTCGCCAGGAATTTGATAGTATTATTAAACTTGAAATATTTATCGTTCCCGGCATGAATGATACTGCTTCAGAAATACAAAAATTCAGGGAAACAATCCCCCTCATAAAACCAGATGTTGTTCAACTGAATACACTTGACAGACCGGGTACTGAAAAAGAAATAGAGCCAGCCAGTCCTGAAAGATTGAATGAGATTGCAAAAGAATTAAATTATCCCTGTGTAGAGATTGTTAACTCGATAAT
>CAYNBC010000190.1:0-5061 GCA_964395255.1 uncultured Sphingobacteriales bacterium
GCTCTTTCCAAATTTTCTTCACCTGTTATTCTACATATCAATAAGTGTTCCCAAATTTATATGTCAAAAATTTAATTTTTATTCACCCATTATTTCGTTTAGCTATGATTAATGAATGAAAAAGATTGTTAATTCATAATGCTTAACTTAAATTTGCCTCTCTTTTTTAGATGGATTTAATGAAAAAAAAGATAAGATTTAATAAAATTAAACCAATCACATGAAAAATAAAGGAACTGTAACTTTTTTTGCAATTGCATTGGCTTTAGTTTCGCTGTTTCATCTTTCATTTACCCTGAAAACATATTTGATTGAGAAAAAAGCCAAAGAAATCTCGCACGGAGATCCTGTAGCTGAAAGAGCATACCTTGATTCTATTGCTTTCAAGCCCGTTTATAATGTACTTGTAAAAAAATATACTTATGCCGATTGTAAAGAACGGGAAATTAATCTGGGTCTTGACCTGAAAGGCGGCATGCATATTACCCTTGAAGTTGCACTGGATGATCTGGTTAAAGAGCTTTCAGGTAACAGTACAGATACTACATTTACCCGTGCTTTAAAACTGGCTAAAGAAAAGATGAGAAGTGGCCAGAAAGATTTTATCACCTATTTCATCGAATCATTTTATGAAATAAATCCCAATGGGAATATTGCAATCCCTTTTGCTACACTCGAAAATAAAGACCAGGGAATAACTATCAATTCCACGCGAAATGAGGTTGAAAGCTTTTTAAGAAAACAGGCTGCCAGTGCACTTCAAAGCACCTTTGAAGTGATTCGTAAAAGAATAGATAAGTTTGGCGTTACACAACCCAATATTCAACTATTGCCTGGAACAGGTAGAATACTTGTTGAGCTTCCGGGAGTTAAAGAACCTGAAAGAGTTAGAAAATTATTACAGGGAACCGCTAAACTGGAGTTCTGGGAAACATATCCCAGTAAAGAAATTATTCCCCTCTTTGAAGAAGTAAACAAAATTGTCAAAAATTATCTTGACCTGAAAAAAGACACTTCAAAAATTGAAAAAGAAGAAACCGAAACCTTTTTCAGCGAAACGAAATCAGACACCGGTAACTCAGCTTCAATTCCGGCTGGTGAAAGCGATACTTCTGAAGAGTCTTTGCTGACTCAACTTTCAGATACATCCCAATCAGATAGTGCCAATCAGCAACTTACAGCTGAAGAATGGAATGCCAAATATCCTTTCTATGCTGTACTTCAGCCCAATATCCGTGTTGACCAGGGCAAAACATATTATGCCAATGCTGAAGGTCCTGTTGTTGGAATCGCCTTATACCACGATACAGCCAAAGTAAATAAGTATTTATCCCTGCCAGAAGTAAAGGCCATACTTCCTCCAGATGTTAAATTTGCCTGGACAGCCAAACCCATCAATGAGGAAAAAACTCTTTATCAATTAATTGCATTAAAAATAACCACCCTTGACGGAACAGCTCCTCTGAGCGGAAAGGTAGTAACAAACGCCCGCGTTGATATCTCTCCTCTGGGAGAAAGAGAGGTGAGTCTGAAAATGAATGCGGAAGGTGCTAAAATATGGAAACGTCTTACGGGGGACAATATTGGTAAAAGCATTGCCATTGTTCTGGATGGCCTGGTTTATTCATTTCCTGTTGTTCAAACTGAAATTTCAGGTGGAAACTCACAAATTACAGGTAATTTCACCTCTGCCGAAGCAGAAGACCTTGCCAATGTTTTGAACTCAGGTAAACTGGATGTTAAGGTAAATATTATCGAAGAAGCAGTAGTAGGACCAAGTCTGGGACGTGAATCCATTAAAAGAGGACTTATTTCCCTCTTAATTGGATTTGTACTGGTGATAGTCTTCATGATATTTTATTATAAAAAAAGTGGTTTTGTTGCCAACTTAGCACTGCTGGCAAACTTGTTTTTCATCATGGGTGTTCTGGCTTCGTTGCAGGCAGCTCTCACTTTGCCCGGTATTGCTGGTATTGTATTGACCATTGGTATGTCAGTAGATGCCAATGTCCTTATTTTTGAACGAATCCGTGAAGAATTGAGAGCCGGAAAAGGTATGAGGCTGGCTATTAAGGAAGGTTACCTCAAAGCCTATTCCGCTATTATTGACGCCAATGTTACCACTTTGCTTGTGGGAATTATACTTTACACATTTGGTTCAGGACCCATCCATGGTTTTGCCACTATTTTGATAATTGGTATTTTAACTTCTTTATTCTCAGCTATCCTTATCACCCGTGTGATTTTCGATAATTTATTAACCAAAGAAAAAGAAATTACTTTTTATTCCCGATTGACCAAAAATGCATTTACCAGGCTCAATTTTGATTTTATGGGCTGGAGAAGAAAAGCTTATCTCATATCAGGAACTATCATTATTGTCGGATTAATTTCATTATTTACTCAGGGTCTGGACATGGGGGTTGATTTCAAAGGTGGATATTCATTTCAGGTGCGGTTTAATAAACCTGTAAATACCCTTGAAATTACCAAAATCTTAACCGGACCTTTACACGGAAAACCCGAGGTAAAAACCTTTGGCCCTACCAATCAGGTTAAAATCACTACTTCATACCTGATTGACCGGCAGGATGAAAGTGCTACTGACTCCCTGATTTCCATTTTCAACAATACTTTACCGAAATTAGGAAAAGATTATCAGTTCGAAGTAATGAGTTCACAAGTAGTAGGTCCAACCATCGCAGACGATATTAAAATATCTGCTGTATGGTCGGTACTAATTTCATTAATACTCATCTTTATTTATATCTTCCTGCGTTTCAGAAGATGGCAATTCGGACTTTCAGCTGTTTTAACACTTTTCCATGATACACTTATCATTGTTTCAATATTCTCAATCTTCAAAAAAATTGCACCCTTTTCACTTGAAATTGACCAATCATTTATAGCAGCCATATTGACCATCATCGGTTATTCCATCAACGATACCGTGGTCATTTTTGACCGTATCCGGGAAAAACTTAGCCTTTTCAAACATAAACCTTTTCTCTCTACTGTAAACTCAGCTATCAATGAGACCATCAGCCGTACTGTTATTACATCGTTCACTACATGGATTGTTGTGTTTATTTTATTCATCTTTGGCGGTGAAATCATCAGAGGTTTTGCTTTTGCATTAACAATAGGAATAATTGTCGGAACTTATTCCTCCATCTTTGTTTCAACACCTATTGTTGTTGAACTGGTTAAAAAAGATGAATCAAAGCTCAGAGATGCAGAAGAAACAGAGAAATAAAAAAGCTATAGTATTTTCATTTCTATTTCTGTTATTATTTTCCTGTCATACCGAAAAAAAACCGGTGAATAATGGGCCAAATCAGGCGGAAAAAACTTACACTATTGCCCAATTGACCACGGTTTTCGGGGAAATCGATATCTGGTTGTTTGATAAAACGCCAGCTCATCGTGATAATTTTGTCAAATTAGCCAATGAAGGATTTTTTAATGGAACAACATTTCATCGAGTAATTAAAAACTTTGTCATACAGGGTGGAGACCCACTAACAAAAGACATGGACCCTTCCAATGACGGACAGGGTGGTCCGGGCTATACCATCCCCGCTGAAATTATTCCAGAAATCAAGCATGATTATGGAATGGTAGGAGCTGCTCGTGAAAGTGACCAGGTTAATCCGGAGAGAAGATCCAGTGGTTCTCAGTTTTATATTGTTCAAAACCCCTATGGGGCTCATCATCTTGACGGTGCATATACAGTATTTGGAAAAGTTATTAAAGGAATGGATGTTGTCGAGCAGATTGCCCAACAGCCCACAGACAAGAGAGACCGCCCACTTGTAAATGTCACTATTCAAAATGTACAAATCCTGAAATTAACTTCTTCTGAAATAAAAGCTCGCTTTGGGGTGGATATAGAGTCATTATTACAGTTGTAAAGAATTTTGATTTTTTGTTACTTTGTGCGTTCATTAAATGGTTCTTAAAAATGCTGGGGCATTAGCTCAGTTGGTTTAGAGCGCTTGCTTGACAGGCAAGAGGTCACTGGTTCGAATCCAGTATGTCCCACTTTCCAGCCATTCTTATTTGGGGAATGGCTTTTTTATTTATAATTATCGCGTTCCTAAATTTTTATTTCAGCTATTGTAATGGCCAGATTTATTTTCTTGAGTGATAAAAAGAGGATTTACTCACCAACTGCCCATCAGCCTTTAAATAATTTACTTATTTCTTTCTCATTGGGATTGACAACACCTTTGTCCGTAATAATACCTGTAATATATTTTGCAGGCGTTATGTCAAAACCGGCATTAAATGCCTGGCAACCATCAGGACAAATTTGAACCCGAACAGGTTTGCCGTTATACAAACCTGTAGTAAAAATCACCTCTTCCGGTTCCCTCTCCTCCAGAACGATTTCATTCAGGGCATCTTTAACGGAAAGGTCAAAACTACTTGTTGGGGCTGCCACATAGAAAGGCACATGATTATCATATGCAGCAAGGGCTTTTAGATAGGTACCTATTTTGTTAGCCACATCACCTTTTGAAGAAATCCTGTCAGCTCCTACAAGTATCAGGTCTACTTTGCCCTTTTGCATTAATAACCCGCCTGTATTATCTGCAATCAGGGTAAAAGGAATCCCCTGCTCTCTGAGTTCAAAGGTTGTCAATAAAGCACCCTGATTACGGGGTCTTGTTTCATCAACCCATATATGAATGGGAATATTGTTTTTGGTAGCCAGGTACAAAGGAGCTGTAACGGTTCCATAATCTATAGTTGCAAGCCATCCCGCATTACAATGCGTTAATATATTGATGGGTTCATTCTCTTTTTTTGTTTCAGCAATTTCTTCGATTACTTCCAGACCGTTTACTCCGATTTTCCAGCACATATGTAAAGTGTCGTGGTATATCGTATCTGCAATAAGACGTGCTTTTTTGACTTTTTCTTCAAAAGAAATATCTGAATCTAATATTTCAAGCATTCTGTCAACGGAATGAAACAAATCAACAGCTGTAGGGCGAGTATTTCGAATTATATCGGCCAGTTTTCTGACAAATTTTTCGGGTTCATTTTGGGGCA
>CAYNBC010000191.1:0-2898 GCA_964395255.1 uncultured Sphingobacteriales bacterium
ATTCAATATCAAGCAAGCCTTTTATGCCTGCATAATCTCTGGAACAGGGTGGTGAAGTTTGTAGTCCCCAACCCGCAGAAACCTTTTCTAAAGACTACAAGCAGTGTAGGAACTTTCTTCGAGCAGGTGCACTTTACAATTCTTTCTGTAACAGGAATTGTATAAGAAAGAAGAAACATTACCTGCGAAAGAATAAATCCTGTTCAGAACAGTTTTTTTCGTTTCTTAGATAATATCCAATTTAGGAAACTTTATAAATTTAAAATGGTTAATTTTGCCTGAAAATAATTAGGATGAAGGTCATCGAGCATTTGCAAAGTTCCAACAGTATTCGGGTGAGTTTTGAAATAATTCCCCCTGCAAGAGGTAGTTCAGGTAAAGATATTATTGAAATTGCAGAGCAATTAAAATATTTTAATCCCCCTTTTATAGATGTTACCAGTCATTCGGCAGAAGCCAGTTATGAAGAGCAAAAAGACGGGCGTATTGTTCGTAAAATCAGGCGGAAACGCCCCGGCACCATAGGTATTTGCGGTGTTATACAAAACCGTTTTAACATTGATACTGTAGCCCATTTACTCTGCCGGGGATTTACAAAAGAAGAAACCGAAGATGCCCTTATAGAATTGAATTACATGGGCATTGAAAATGTGCTGGCTTTGCGTGGTGATGAAACCAATTATGTCAAAACAGTAGATAACTCCCGTAGTGTTAATTATTATGCTTCGGACCTTGTCGAACAAATTGTAAATCTCAGAAAAGGTATTTATCTGGATGAAATATTAAACTCCCAGCCACTCGACTTTTGTATTGGTGTGGCCGGCTATCCTGAAAAACACTTTGAGGCTCCTAATCTAAAAACCGACATTCTTCATCTGAAAAACAAAGTGGATAAAGGGGCAGATTATATCATTACTCAGATGTTTTTTGAGAATGTTCACTTTTATCATTTTGTTGAAAAATGCCGTGAAGAAGGTATCAATGTGCCAATATTACCCGGATTGAAAATCGTAAATTCAGTCAGACACATAACCAGCATTCCCCGTAATTTTCATGTGGACCTTCCGGAAGAGCTTGTAGACGAAATTACATCTAATCCCAAACATGCCAGGGAAATAGGTATTAACTGGATGATTAAACAATGCGAAGATTTGTTGAACCATGGTGTTAAACATTTGCATTTTTACATCATGAACGATACACGTGATATAACCCGTGTCATTCAAAAACTGAGCATTTAAATGATAGAAAAATTACTGAGAGAAAGGATATTGCTTCTTGATGGAGCAATGGGTACCATGATACAGCGATATGGACTCTCTGAAGAAGATTACCGCTCAAGGGAATTTGAGAGTCACCCTGTGGATTTGAAAGGGAACAATGACTTATTATCTCTAACTCAGCCTTCCATCATCCGTGAAATTCACCGTCAGTATCTGGAAGCCGGATCAGACATTATTGAGACCAATACATTTAACGCCAACGGTATATCCATGAAGGATTACCGCATGGAAGAGCTTGTATACAGGATGAATTACGAATCGGCACGCCTTGCTTCTGAGGTAGCCCGTGAGTTCAGCCAGACCAAACCCAGATTTGTAGCGGGTTCTATTGGCCCTACCAACAAAACCGCTTCCATGTCGCCCGATGTTAACCGTCCTGAATACAGGGAGGTTAGTTTTATGGAGCTGGTTCAGGCATACACGCCTCAAATTGAAGGTTTACTTGATGGAGGGGCAGATATTTTATTGATTGAAACGGTATTTGATACTTTAAACGCCAAAGCTGCCCTTTATGCCATAAACCGTGTTTTTAAAAAACGGCACATCCAGGTGCCGGTCATGATATCCGGTACGCTTGTTGACGCCAGTGGGCGCACACTTTCCGGGCAATCACTGGATGCATTTCGTATATCGGTTTCCCATTTTCCTCTATTGAGCATAGGCTTGAATTGTTCAACGGGTGCTGCCGATATGTTGCCCCATATTCGTGAATTAAGCAGCAAAACTTCCTTTTACATTTCAGCTTATCCCAATGCTGGCTTTCCCAACGAGATGGGTCAATATAACGAACTGCCGGAAACTATGAGCCGTCAATTAAAGCAGTTTCTGGACGAAAAACTGGTCAATATTATTGGAGGCTGTTGCGGAACTACTCCTGAGCATATCCGGGCGTTTGCTGCTTTGATTGAAGGAGCTGAGCCTCGCATTCCTCCTGCACCCTGTCATGAAACAGAAGTTAGCGGGCTGGAAGCTGTAGTCATTTCTCCCGAGAAAAATTTTGTTAATGTTGGTGAAAGAACCAATGTATCAGGTTCTAAAAAATTTCTGCGTCTGATACGTGAAGAAAATTATCAGGCTGCTCTTGAAATTGCCCGCCATCAGGTTGAAGGAGGTGCTCAGATACTGGATGTTTGTATGGATGAAGCCATGATTGACGCCCGCCAGGCCATGGTCAGGTTTTTAAATCTTCTGGCTTCGGAACCTGATATTGCTGCCAGACCTATTATGATTGATTCATCCCGTTGGGATGTTATTGAAGCGGCTTTGCAAAGTGTTCAGGGTAAATGCATTGTAAATTCCATCAGCCTTAAAGAAGGAGAAGAAAAATTTCTGGAACAGGCAGCAAAAATCAGAGAATATGGTGCAGCTGTCATTGTTATGGCTTTTGATGAGCAGGGACAGGCTGATACTTATGAAAGAAAAATTCAGATTTGCCAACGTGCTTACAAATTGCTCACGGAAAAAATCAACTTTCCACCTGAAGACATTATTTTTGATGTGAATGTTCTGGCCATAGGTACCGGCATTGCCTCGCATGCCCAGTATGCAGTCGATTTTATCAAAGCTGTCCGCTGGATAAAGGAAAATTTACCGCATGCCAAGACCAGTGGAGGTA
>CAYNBC010000191.1:2908-4010 GCA_964395255.1 uncultured Sphingobacteriales bacterium
AGGTATCAGCAATTTATCCTTTGCCTTCCGTGGCCATCAGCTCATCAGGGAAGCCATGCATGCTGCTTTTTTATACCATGCCATTCAGGCAGGACTGGACATGGGTATTGTCAACCCGGCACTGCTCATGGTTTATTCGGAAGTTCCGGAAGATTTGCTTCAATTGGTTGAAGATGTAATTTTTAACCGCAGGCCTGATGCTACAGATAAACTCATCGAATATGCAAATTCCCACAGTGGCGATCTGGAAGAGAAAGAAAAAGTCCTTGCATGGCGCCAGGAAACGGTGGAAAAAAGACTTGAATATGCCCTGATAAACGGTATTCTTGATTTTATAGAACAGGATGTTGAAGAAGCCCGCCAGAAATTTAACTATGCACTGGAAATTATCGAAGGTCCTTTGATGGATGGCATGGACAAAGTTGGAGAATTATTTGGTTCAGGGCGCATGTTTTTGCCTCAGGTAGTCAAATCTGCCCGCGTAATGAAAAAAGCAGTGGCTATTCTGGAGCCATACATAGAAGCTGAGAAAAAAGCTGCATCCTCGGGAGGACCGGCTGCTCGAATTGTGCTCGCCACCGTTAAAGGAGATGTGCATGATATTGGAAAAAACATCGTGGGCGTAGTGCTTTCCTGCAATAACTACGAAATTATTGACCTGGGCGTTATGGTACCTCTCAAACAAATTCTGGACACAGCTGAAAAAGAAAAAGCCGATGTGATTGGGCTTAGCGGTCTGATTACACCTTCATTGGAGGAAATGACGCGCATCGCCCGTGAAATGGAAACCCGCCAGATGGAACTACCTCTTTTAATTGGTGGAGCAACAACTTCCGAAGTACATACAGCTGTAAAAATCGCACCACATTACAGCGGGCCCGTTATACATGTCAAAGATGCTTCCCTGGCTGTTCAGGTCGTATCTTCTCTCCTTTCACCGGACAGTGGCAATTATATTCAGAGCATCAAAGAAAAATACGATCAAACCCGAAAACTACATGAACAAAGACAGGCAGCCAGAACATTTATTCCCCTTGAACAAGCCCGAAAAAATGCACTTTCCATAAATTGGGACAAAGAACCTTTGATTGCTCCAAAAAAG
>CAYNBC010000191.1:4020-5023 GCA_964395255.1 uncultured Sphingobacteriales bacterium
TATTTCGTGATTATCCCCTTGAAGAAATAAGCCGTTATATTGACTGGACATTTTTCTTTTTTGCATGGAAATTACAGGGACGATATCCCGATATTCTGGATGACCCCGAAAAAGGTAAACAGGCCAGGGAATTACTCCAAGAAGGGCAAAATATGCTTGAGCGTATTATTCAGCATAAAATGATTCACGCTCACGGTGTAGTCGGTCTCTTTCCTGCTTATTCCGATAATGATAATATCATCCTCTGCGACAAGCAGGGACATCCTGTCACAGAATTTCATTTTCTCAGAAATCAGCAGCACAAAGAAAATGCACCCAACCTATGCCTCGCTGACTTTATACCTTCAAAAACATCAGGAAAACAAGGATATCTGGGAGGCTTTGCTGTGACTGCTGGTGATGGTATTGAAGAATGGATAAAAAAATTCGAGAAAGAAAATAATGATTATGATGCCATCATGCTAAAAATAATAGCCGACAGGCTGGCTGAAGCTTTTGCCGAATTATTACATGAAAAAGTTAGAAAAGAACTCTGGGCCTATGTTTCCGATGAAAACTTTACCGTAACAGAGTTAATCCAGGAAAAATATACCGGAATAAGACCCGCTTTCGGGTATCCCTCCCTGCCTGATCATACCGAAAAACAAATACTTTTCGATTGGCTGAATGTAAACCGACATACAGGAATAAAGCTGACGGAACACTATTCCATGTATCCTGCAGCATCTGTCAGTGGACTTTATTTCAGCCATCCACGGGCCAGATATTTCAACATCGACAAAATTTTGCCGGACCAGCTTCATGATTATTGCCAGCGTAAAAAATGGCCTGTTGAATCAGGTAAAAAATGGTTAAGAACACTATTATTTGAAAGTTAGATTACACTTTTATAAAAAATCTAATCAGAATATTCTGATAATTAAATTTTCAATTCCTGAAAATTTATTAGACAGGATTATTTTCCTTTCTATAGAATTATTATCATAATAAATATGGTTTTTGT
>CAYNBC010000192.1:0-4992 GCA_964395255.1 uncultured Sphingobacteriales bacterium
TATTCGTGATTTGAGGGGGAGATGGGGGGATATAAAATGTATATCGTAGTTCCAACCGGGCAATTGACGATGATATAATTTCTGCCGCTTAGTGTTGCCTGATCAATTTTATTTATTTTGCATAGAATAAAAGCAACGAACAGTACTTGATAAAATGTTTTACAGTCGAGGGAATGAAGCTACGTAATTTTCGCGAGCAAGGACAAATAAACTTAAGCCAAAAATTTTAATACTTCCATTACAGGTGATATTAAAATTGGGGACGAAAGCCTGTTCGTTTAGAAATGCTTGCCTTAATTCTAAACCTTGATTTTTTTCTCTGGTTCGTTTCTAATGTATCGAGACAAAAATAATGTAAAGGTAATCTTGAAGGTATTAAAAGTATTATGAAATTTTCCCCTGATGCTCTTCCCTCCAACAATTTAATTTCCTAACTTGACAATCATATTTAATTTCATCTCAGATTTTTTTAGTTTTGCTTATAATGTTATATTTAACGCTGAGCAATATGCCTCCGGATGGTTCATTTTGTATTAAAGATGGCTTTAACGGAGGTTGAGTTCAACAAAAACAGGATACAACAAAATGGCCGGATTGATAAATATTCATTCAGCACAATTTATAGGTAGTTATACCAGCTATGAAAAAATGCCCTATCCCCGCAATCCCGAATATGCTTTTATCGGGCGGAGCAATGTTGGCAAAAGTTCTTTAATCAACTGTCTGACAGGCAAAAAAGAACTGGCCAAAATCTCAAAGAAACCTGGTAAAACACGCCAGATAAATCTTTATCTTATTAATCAGCGGTGGAATATTGTTGATTTACCGGGTTATGGCTATGCCAAAGTTTCAAAAACCGAAAGAAAGCAGTTTCTGGATTTTATTACGGCTTATTTCCGGTACCGGCCCAATCTGGTTAATATTTTTGTTTTGATAGATGCCAATATTTCACCTCAGGAAACTGACCTGGACTTTATCAGGTATCTGGGTGAAAACCAATGGCCTTTTTCCATTGTATTCACAAAAACCGACAAAAGTTCCCAGTCCATGATTCACGCAAACATTCAGGATTTCAAAAAAGCCATGATGGAAGACTGGGAAGAATTGCCACCGGTATTCACCACCTCATCCCGGAAAGGCACAGGCAGAAAAGAATTGCTACAATACATTGATGAATGCAACAGAATGCTGGTTAAAAAAAGTTAATCAACATGGGCTGGCATATCATTTGTCAAAACGCAAAACAAAAAAACTATCATGAAAAATAATTATTTCAAAACACTTTTAATAGCACTTGCAGGAGCTATTATAGGAGGACTTATTTCTGTAGCTCTTTATTCATCATACACAAGGAATCATCTGAACCTTCAGGCAAGCTCGGTGCCTAAAAAGTTTTCGGAATATAAAATCGAGAATATCCAGTTGCCCACCTTTGATTTCAGTGCCATTTCGGAGCACATGCTACCCACAGTAGTTCATGTAAAAGTTAAAATTACCCGTCAGTATAACGATATGCATGAAAATCCTTTTTTCCGTTATTTCGACCCACGGTTGTTTGAGATGCCTGTACAGGGATCAGGTTCGGGTGTAATCATTTCCCCTGATGGATATATTGTTACCAATAATCATGTTATACAGGATGCCAGTGACATTGAAGTTACTTTATTTGATAAAAGAACCTTTAAAGCCTCGGTAATAGGCAGGGATGAAAATACAGACCTGGCCGTTTTGAAAATTGATGCCAAAGACCTGGATTATCTTGAGTTTGGTAATTCAGATGAACTGAAAGTAGGTGAATGGGTACTTGCCATAGGCAATCCATTCAATCTAACATCCACGGTTACTGCCGGTATTGTCAGTGCCAAAGCCAGGAACATAGGAATACTGGGAAACGGAAGTGCCATTGAATCTTTTATACAGACGGATGCTGCTGTAAATCCCGGTAATTCGGGAGGAGCCCTTGTCAATGTCAAAGGCGAATTGATAGGTATCAATACAGCCATCGCTTCCAACACAGGAGCCTATCAGGGTTATGCCTTTGCCATTCCCTCCAATCTGGTCAAAAAAGTTACCAGTGATATCATCGAGTTCGGTAGTGTTCAAAGAGGTTTCCTGGGTGTAAGTATCACCGAAGTTGACCAGAAAACTGCCAGAGAACATGACCTGGATAAAATTCAGGGTGCTCTGGTGGTGGAAGTCATGGAAAATTCAGCAGCCGAAGATGCAGGCATCAAAAAAGGCGATGTTATTTTAAAAATTGACAGCCACATCATTCACAGTGTGCCGGAATTGCAGGAAGTGGTTTCCCTTCACCGTCCTGGAGATAAAATTCATGTAACCTACAGCCGTAATGGAAAAAACAAAACTGTAGAAGTAACCTTAAAAGATTTGAAGGGCAATACCAGAATCGTAGCTACCGAAACCGATAAAATCGAAGGACTTATAGGCGCTGCTCTTGAAAAAGCTCCCAGAGACGAACTGAAAAAATTGAATCTTGACCATGGAGTTAAGGTTACCCGTATTGGTCCCGGAAAATTCAGAAGTGCAGGCATTTCCGAAGGGTTTATCATTACGCGTATCGACAAGAAAAATGTGTATACACCTGATGATGTTCTCAAAGCCATTTCAAAAAGTGAAGGAGGTGTATTGATTGAAGGTTATGAACCTGACGGAAGCAAAAGTTATTACGGTTTTGGAATAGATTGAGAAGAATAAACTGAAGGAAGTAAAAAAACCTGTCCTTTATTTTATCTCTATTTCAACAGGAATAAACTTACGCATATTAAAGGATGACAGTATACCCAGAATGCCACTAACAAGAAGTACGATACCCAGAATACGAACACCCAGGGCAGCTACATCCATGGGATTGAAAATAATGGCAAATCCTGCAATCAGGGAAATTATGCCTGTCAAAAGCATATATACAGACCGGGCAAGCTGAAAATAAATAATCATAAATATTAAGCCCAGTAAAACAATCCATATTCCGAAAAAAATAAATACCATCTTGACGAATACCGAAGGAAACAGAATCAGAAACATACCCAACAAAACATTCACAACACCTTCAGAGAACCAGAAAATACTTGCCTGCCCTTTCAAGGCCCTGTAAAAAGCTATCATCATAATGAGCCCCGTAACTCCCACTATAATTCCCAGAAACTGTATCAATGTTTCCAGCGAAGTTTCAGGGTAAGCAATCAAATATATGCCTGCAGCCACAGATAAAATAGCAACCACCAGAAAAAGCCACCATTTGCTTTTCAATAATTTTTCCATTTCGAATCATTTTATATTCAAATATATTTATTTTCCATGATGCAAATCCTTTAAGACCAAAAAAATTATTCCTCCGTACCTTTGCGGCAGGAAAACAATCATGAAAATCGCAGCACTCATATCAGGAGGGGTTGACAGTTCGGTAGCTGTCCATTTACTGAAAGAATCGGGTTATGACCCTACCCTGTTTTACATCATCATAACCATGGAAGATGAGAACGGTTTCTGGGATTGTAGTTATAAAAACGATATTGAAATCGTAACAAAAATAGCCAGAAAATATGGGCTCAAAGCTGAGGTGGTCAATCTTCACCGCGAATACTGGGAGAATGTAATCAGTTATCATATTGAAGCCGTCAAAAAAGGGCTGACGCCAAACCCTGATATGATGTGCAACCGCCTTATCAAATTCGGAATATTTGACGAAAAATACGGTAAGGAATTCGACAAAATAGCTACCGGCCATTATGCTGATACCACAGAAAATGAAAATGGCGTATTGCTGGCTACTGCAAAAGATACCTTTAAAGACCAAACATACTTTCTTGGAAGAATTACTTACTATCAGCTAAAAAAAGCCTTTTTTCCACTGGCCGGGTTATTAAAACCGGAAGTTCGCAAAATTGCCCGGGAATTTAATCTACCAAATGCCAATCGTCCCGACAGTCAGGGTATCTGTTTCCTGGGCAAAATTGATTACAGGGATTTTTTAAAACGATTTCTGGGTGAAAAAAAAGGACCAATAATTGAGCTGGAAAGTGGTAAAAAACTTGGAGAACACAAAGGGTTCTGGTATTACACTATTGGACAGCGGCATGGACTGGGGCTTCCACTGGGCCCATGGTTTGTTGTGAAAAAAAATGCCGAAGAAAACATTGTTTACGTGTCTCATGGCTACGATCCTGAAAGTCAATACCGTCACGAGATAATCCTGGATGATTTTACACTGATTAATCCGGATGTTGAATTTAATCCTGATGAAATTACTTTCAAAATCCGTCATACACCGGAATTCACAACTGGCAGGCTGGTGAAAACAAACGGTCATTTTATCATAAAATCGGAGAAAAAAGTGGCAGGTGTTGCGCCCGGTCAGTTTGGTGTCATTTATGACAGCAACAGCCGTATTTGTCTGGGAAGCGGTGTTATTTCAGAAAAAAATTAATGTAGGATTTTTTTGCCACATAAGAATTCATTTATAAATTTGCAGCCGCTTTTACGAGGATTCGTTCTTTGATAATAATGTGATTGAGGCTGCATAATAATTCTGGGATTCTCAGAGTTTTAACGCAGTTAAATTTGAAGGGCGATTAGCTCAGTTGGTTCAGAGCGCCTGCCTTACAAGCAGGAGGTCACAAGTTCGAGTCTTGTATCGCCCACTTCTTATCCGTCCTTTCGTATTCATATTTATTCATAAAATCTTGTTTATCAACCACCCATTACTTTCCAAATAGGGTAATGAGGCTGTTTTCCCTCTATGAAAAATTTTTATATTCAGGCTTTATTTTGCAAATTTGCAGCGGTTTTGAACCGACCCTGTAGTTCAATTGGATAGAACGTCAGATTCCGGTTCTGAAGGTTGGGGGTTCGAGTCCCTTCAGGGTCACAAACTTTTATGCTATCGAGTATAGCTTCCTGTCCCTGGTATTTATAAAGCCATCTTTTAACTTTCTATAAGCTTAGTATTGCTGATTCAAGAATTTGTAAAGG
>CAYNBC010000193.1:0-4973 GCA_964395255.1 uncultured Sphingobacteriales bacterium
ATACATACCCACTCCGGAAGAAGAAAAACTGATAAAACACTATTCGGCTATTCTGGATTATTGCACCGAAGAATTTCTGGCCATGGCTTTGTTTTCCTTACCTCATTCCCATGAAATTGAGTGCTTTACAGGTAAAATAAGGGAAATTCCTGTACAGTCGCTAAAGGGACAACGTTTTGTTATCAGCCCGTTTGACAATAAAGGAAAAGTATGGGTGATTGGCAATGAAAATAATCCATCAAAGTTCAATCTGGTGGAAGATGAAAATTTATGGACTGAAAGATATTATGTACACAATTATATGCCTGTTATGTCTTCCTCCTCCTATTTTACCAATCTGGTTAAAAAATCGCTGGATAGCATAAGGCTGGGAGATTTTGAAAAAGTGGTGATTAGCCGGCAAAAAAAAGCTGAAATTGATGATACTTATAATCCAGTCAGAACCTTTTTTTATTTGCTCAACAAATTTCCTGATTCTTTTGTTTGCTTTGTTTCGGCCGAGCCAGTAGGTACCTGGCTGGGGGCAAGCCCTGAGCTATTACTGAAAACAAAAGAAAATTATTTTGAGACCCATGCTCTTGCAGGAACCCGTGAAAACAAAGGAAAAATATCTCCGGACAGTTTTACCGGCAAGGAAAGAAAAGAGCAGCACTTGGTATTGAAGTATATCCTTGAACAACTGGACAGTCAGGGGATTCCGGCAAAGGTGTCGGATGAGGAGATAAGTCCATCGGACCGTCTGTTGCATTTGAGGAATAAAATAACGGGACCCAGGTCGAAAGAAATCTGGGAATTGCTCGAAATTCTGCATCCTACCCCGGCTGTATGTGGTTATCCCCGCGACAGGGCTTTTCAGTTTATTAAAAAAAATGAGCTGGTACCCCGCAATCTGTATACGGGTTACTGGGGGCCGGTTTATAATGATGAGGAAAGCTATCTGTTTGTAAATTTAAGGTGTATGGAAGTCCGTATGTCTTCCGTGATATTTTATGCAGGAGCAGGTATTGTTTCAGGTTCTCAGCCTGATATGGAACTGGAAGAAACGGAGTTGAAAATGGATACCATGGTTGATGCTTTTCTTGCCACCATTTAGTTAATGATTATGGACAAACGATTAAACCGGTTGTATCAAAACTTAAAAGCCATAGGAGAAATCTGTGTCAGGCAGGGTGTTCGTTATGCTGTATTATGTCCCGGTTCCCGGAGCGCACCGCTGGCTATTAGCCTGATGAACAATGCTTCCATACAGCACTTTGTCATCAATGATGAAAGGTCGGCAGGATACATTGCTTTAGGTCTTGCCCGCCAGAGTCACAGTCCGGTGGTGCTGGTTTCAACCTCTGGCACGGCTGCAGTGAATTTTTTCCCCGCCATAGCGGAAGCTTTTTTTCAGTCTGTTCCTCTTATAGTTTTTACCACCGACAGGCCGGATTATCTTTACTATAAATTGGAAAACCAGACTATTTTTCAAAAGGAACTCTACAGGCACCATGTGGCAGCATCCTACCATCTAAGGATAGATACTGAAATAGAAAAAGAAGTTGATTTTAATTTTTTTGTCGTCAATAAAGCTCTGATTGAAAGCAAAAATCATCAGAAACCTGTTCAGATTAATCTGGCTCTGGACGAACCGCTGTATCCCGAATCATGGGAAGACCCCGGTGATATTCAGGTACCTGTTCTGGAACCCATTAAAACAAGTGCACATATCGATCAGGCAGAGCGTGGTGTTCTCATTTCGGAGATAAAAAGATATTCGAAAATTATAATTGTTCCGGGTGTCTATGAGTTCATGCCGGAACTGTCAAAAAAAATGAACGCATGGGCTGAGCGTACGGGTGCTGTTGTACTTTATAATATAGCCTCAAACATTCATTCGGGTAAAAACCTTATCAAACATCCTGACATTATTCTTAAAAATATTTCTTCCAGCCTCAGGAAAGAACTTCAACCAGAACTTATCATCAGTTTCGGAAAGCATATTATTTCCAGGGCAGTCAATGAGTTTTTAAGAGAATGTTCAGCGCCTGCTCACTGGCATATTTCAACGGACACGGAAATGGTTGATCCATACGGAAAGCTTAGCCGCTGGATAAACATACCTCCTCATGAGTTTTTTCAGGAACTTGTGCTGTCAGACAAAGATGACCCAACACTACCACATGAGCAATATCTCCACACCTGGCAGGAACAGGATAAAAAGGCTGAATTGTTATGGGCACAAAAAAAAGAAAAAGACCAGCACCTGAATTATATTTATCATGTAATTTCAATTTTACCTGCCGGGTCGGTATTGCATCCGGGAAACAGTTTAAGCGTCCGCCTGGCAGATATTTGCGGTTGCTTTCATGTTCCGCAAAATCGGGTGCCCGAAATTCAGGTAAACAGAGGTACTTCCGGCATAGATGGTGTGTTGAGTACAGCCGTTGGTAGTGCGCTGGCTTCACCTGAAAAAAAACATGTTGTAATTCTTGGCGACCAATCTTACTGGTACGACAGAAATGCTTTGTGGAACAAATATCGCCCTTCCAACCTTTACATTTTTGTTTTAAATGATGGAGGAGGCAAAATTTTTGAAAGACTGAAAGGGCCTGTCAGAATGCCTCATTACGAAGATTATTTTGTATCCAGGGTAAACGCATCTATTGAAAACGATGCCCGTTCACAACATGTTGAATATTTGAGAGTTCAAGGCATCGAAGAATTAATGGAAAAGAAGGATAAAATTTTCAGATCTACCATAACCAGAGTGATAGAACTGATTATTGAATAAACATTTTTTTCACATTTTCAATAGCTTCATCGGTACCAAAGATATAAAGCAGGTCACCGGGGTAAATATGGTTGTTGCCATGCGGAATGAGATAATTACCTTCCCTTCTGATAAGTATTAATAAAGCATTAGCGGGCCAGGGAATTTTTCTTATCATACTTTCTTTCAAACCACTGGGAGGAACTGTAATTTCCTCCAGACGGAAATTTTCATAACTTTCGATCAAATCATTGTAAGTGGCAGGACGGAATAAAAGGTTTTCGATGGTTGAAGCCATAATGCGCCTTTCGTCTGCTACTTTAACATTAAAATGCCTGAGTTTGTCTTCCACTTCCCGTAAGCGGGTTCTGGCAAAAATATTTTCATGACTGTAATAATCTCTCAATAGCTGAGCTATACGGATATTTCTTTTACCGCTGCCGGTTTCCAGCACCACAGCATTGGAAGGAATCAAGTTCAGGTTTTTGAAGGTATTCGGGTTGGTGGCATCAGCTTCGATGACATCAATTCCCTTCTGGCGAATTTCCTCAGCACGCTTTGGATTTTTTTCAATGATAACTACTTTTTTATCATGAAAATTTAATCTTCTCGCCAGCAATACAGCCGTAGAACTTCCACCAACAATGATAATTTTTTGCCGGGGTATTTCAGGGCGGGGATGAAACCATTCAAAACCAAAAGGAGCTACAAGGCTGGTAATGACAGCCATTAATACAAAACTGCTGTTAATACCTTCAGTAATAAATCCATTTTTAAGCCCGATAGCAGCAGCGGCTATAATCAAACTCAAGCGGGCAGATAATAAAAATCCGGCACCTATAGCTCTTTTTAAGCCAAAAGAAGGAACAAACAAAAGTGACGGAATTATTTTAATAAGAAACAGAAATAAAGTTAACAGCAGCAGATATACCCAGATACCGGTGTCAAATTCTTTCAGAGCTTCGGTTTCGAACTGAAAACCTACCATGATAAAAAAAACGGGAATGAAAAAGCCAAATCCCATTCCATCGAGTTTGACCAGTAAAAGAGACCTTTCTTTATGAGTAAAACCGGAAAGAAGTAAACCGCTAAGAAACGCACCGAGCAAAATCACTTCTTCTCCGATATATTGAGAGAGAACAACAAATATTAAAATAATAAGCAAAGCCCCTCTCATATTAACCTGCAGGGCTGACCCGGAAAAGCGGAAATCCAGTTTCTTGAATAAGGGGTTTTTAACAGCATATTTTCCGGCTTTATTGAGCACATAAAAAAACAGAAAGAGAGCAGGAATAAGAATGAGCTGCCAGATGAAGCCTTTCGACAAAATAATGGCAGTAAATGTAAAAATGATGATACTGAAAATGTCTGCCAGAGCTGCTGTGGTAATAACCATCTGTCCAAAACGGCTTCTTAATTCCCCTCTGTTTTTTAAAACCGGAAAAACAATGCCGACAGAAGTTGTAATCAAAATCAAGGAATAATAAATTTTGCTGGGGATGTAAACAAAGAAAGAAAGTATATGTGTTGCCAGAAAAGAAAGCAGAATAACCAGTATAAAATGAAGAATTCCTGATAAAAGTGGGTTTTTCAAAAAAGAACTCCAGCTTAATCCATAACGGGGCAGGGATGCCATAATGGTATCCACATCAATTTCAAGCCCGCTCAGAAACATCAGAAATATAAAGCCCGAAAGAGCAAGAAAATTTAATATTTCCAGGTCACGGGTATCAAATCTGTCCTTAAAATAAAGGCTGATTAGAAATCCCAGAATGATTTCAATAATGACAGTGGGCACCTTTCTTATTCTCAATGAAGCCGTAAGTATTGGCGTAAGCCAGGCAATGAATGCAATGACAAGAATGGGTAAAAAATCATAATGAAAAGAAATGCTGAGTTGCATAAAATTAAATGAATATAAAAATCAGGAGATTTTATTAGCTATGGAGCTGGACGAAGTAATGGCAAAATGTGCATAAATAGCAAATACAAAAGCTGTTAGCACCTGGTAAATCCATGGTGTCGATACAAGACTTCCTTCCAGTAGCATGAGTGAAATAAATAAGTATTTCAACAGGTAGTAAATGGCTTTTGAAATAGCAACACTCAGCAAAACAGCAGGAAAAGCTGATCGGAATAAGGGAAGAAACCTGTAGAAGAAAAAAACATTGATGCCCAGCTCAATGCTCATGATGAAGGCTTTGTAAATAACAGGATGACC
>CAYNBC010000194.1:0-4941 GCA_964395255.1 uncultured Sphingobacteriales bacterium
CATACCTGTTATAGCCAGAATCGCAAGTGATACCGCATATATATCAGAAAACCATGTCCACCAGTAAGAGGGATTATAATGCAAAAAGTTAGCATCATTGAAAATAGGTCTCTTTTTCAATCTTTCAAGCCGGGCTATGTTGTTCTGAAAATCAAATGTCAATGAACCACCTTTGAACAAGATTCGAAAAATTTGATTTTCAGAGTCAAAATAATGAGCTCTGTATTCGAACCTTTTATTGTAAGCTTTCAGCCAGGTGATTATTTCTTCACGTCCCAAATGAACCAGATTTTTTGCTTCGGGAATGTCTACCTGTTCAACTTTAAGAACATAATTGGGGTTCCAGTCGTCAAGATGATTTAAGGCAATTCCAGAAATAGAATAAATCAGCGTCATGCCGAAAAAAAAGTAACCCAGGTCGCGGTGTAGAACTCTGTTAATTTTTCGCCATTTTATTTTCATGGATTCACTTTTAAATAAAAAACCTGCATGAATAGATATCCATGCAGGTCAGTGATTATTTGCTTTATTTACTCCTCTGTATTTTCCGGTGAAATTTCTTCAACGCTCTGACATTCAATATAGTGATAAAGAACAATATAGCCTTTATCGCTTTCGGCCAGTTTTTTTCTGAACTCCTGGATTTTTTTCAATTCTTCGTTCAATCCCTGGTCTTCCTGCTGAGTAGTTTCGGCTTGCAAAGTGTCTTCCGGGGTTGAGGTATCCTCTTTACAATTTTCCTCACCTTTTTTTTCAGCCAGTTCCATACCTTCCTTACAATTGTCGCCCGTTTCGGTTTGTTCTAGTACATCCTGTTCCCATTGCGAAAGATATTCCTCATCCATGCGAAATTCTTTGACAATACCAGTAATTTTGACCCGTGCACCTTCAAGTGCTTGATCAAATTGAGGAATTGCTTCACTGGATTCTACTCTGACAATATCGTCTTCATTTCCATTGTGAATAAACAATCGTTTTCCGGTACGATGACATACATGAGATACGGTGCCTTCCAGTGTAACTACTTTTCCGGTATAATCGGCTGCATGATTCATAAAATCCTCAATAGAAAGCTGAACAATTTCACTTGTATCTTTTTGATTTCCTGTCTGGTTGCACGACATCCAGAAAAAAGGAAACAATCCCAGCAATAACAACAATTTTTTCATTTTCACTAACTTTATTTTTGCTGCATAAATAATATTATTTGGATAAATAGGCAAATGAATATTTTTATTTTTACTGCCGGGAATTTAGATTTATTTTGAAAATTTGCGTGCAAATATTCTTTATCGATGGCCAGTTTTAACAAATGGTTAAAATTAAAATTCCAGATTTTGTTGCATGGAAGATATTCAATCCAGGTTAACGATTACTGCCAGAAAAAAAATCTTGTCCCGCCTTATATATTGTGCTACAATGAGATGCCCCTTGAACATATGATTTTGTTTATCAAACCCGAATCCAGCATTAAACAATATAGCACTGAACAACAAGTAAATTTTCAGGAAATTGCATTTGGTGAGTCACTTAAAAGTTTTTTACGGAAATACAAATCTCCCGATTGCTATACTATTCAACAGTTTTTTAAGTACGAAATCCGGGTTTACGGTTATCGCAGAAAAACATACAGCAAAAAGGATAAAAACCTCTTTTACTTTATCAACGGTCAATTTGCCATGGGTGAAATCCTTATCCCTGTCAATCCGTTGATGGAGAAAAAAACAATACTTGAAGCGCTCGGGAAAAAATATAATTTAGAGCTGGCAGGTGAAGAATCCAACAATTTTATCATCAAAGATTCATCAGGCCGATTGCTTTTGTTCGAGGACAATGGTTTTCAGTATGCTTTGCGCTATACGAAAAACGAATTTTACGGCCTTAAAGAAGCATGGATAAAGTATCACAAATCGCTTTTTGAAGAATTTTAAGGGGAATGCAGGACATAGATGAGATATACAAAAAGTTTTATTCTCCCCGATCTCAAGCATTCAAGATATTAAAAACCCATAGCCAGCTGGTTATGGAAAAGGCACTTAAAATAGCTGAACACTATGGTCAGGAGGTGGATAAGGACTTTATCGTTTATGGAGCTTTGCTGCATGATATTGGAATTGTTCATACCTATGCGCCCGGAATAGGCTGCCATGGCGATAAACCTTATATTGCACACGGTTATCTGGGAAGAGAAATGCTTGAGAAAATCGGTTTAACCGAAATTGCACCTGTATGTGAAAGACATATTGGTGTTGGCATCAAAAAAGACGAAATTCTTCAAAAGAAATTGCCGTTGCCTGTCAGAGACATGATTCCTCTTCGGGTGGAAGAAAAGATTATTACCATTGCGGATAAATATTATTCCAAAACACCGGGGAGGCTGAGCCGGGAACGGTCTGTAGATGAGATTATTCAAAAACTGGAGAAACACGGAAAAGAAAAAGTGTCGATTTTCTTTGAGATGTGCAGAGAACTAAACTGGCCTGTAAATTAGCCAATTTATTGACTGCGAGGGTCTGGAATCAGGGGCATCTTTATGAACTTGTCGACTTCAATGGTATAATACCCAAAGTCTTCCACTACTTTTCCTGTAATCTGGTAAATGCCGCTACCTCTCATGGGATATTTTTTTAGTGACGGTGGAAAATGAAAAAAAAAAAAAAAATTTCCTTCACGGTCGATAAAAGTTCCGAAATGCATGATTTCATTTTTTACCGTGCGTACATATTTTACCGTGGCCAGATGACCGTAAATAGTTATCGTTTGGCCGCAAAACTTTTCAAGGTTTTGGGCTGTAATGCCATTATCGACCGGTTCCTGAAGCAGGTCAAAATAGGAAAGGCTGACAGGAAAACCCAGTAATTCGATTTCGTCATAAGCATCTTCCACGGGACTGTGCTGAAGGGGAGGGAGTTTATATTCTTTTGCCGGCAAAGAGAAAATGCGTGATTGAGTAACAAATGTAGCATGCTTATGCAAAAGATGGGCTTCCCACATCAACTCTGCTTTGCTTTTGCCCATGGAACGAAATGCACCGCACCGAATCAGAATTATCAATTGTTCTTTTCCGATATCCACGCGGGAGCAAAAGTCTTCAAACGAAATAAAAGGCCCATTGAACTGTCGTTCTTCAAGTATACTTCTGATGGTTTTGCTTTCCAGACCGGCCACATGAACGAAGCCAAGAAAAATATCCTCACCGTAAATGGTGGTTTTGTATTCGCTCCGGTTGATACAGGGAAGTTCAATATTTGCTCCGTAGCGCCTGGCTTCATTGACATATACCCATGTACGGTAAAATCCCCCGAAATTGTTAATCACAGCTACCATAAATTCCAGGGGAAAATAAGCTTTGAGGTACAGGCTTTGAAAGCTTTCAACGGCAAAAGAAGCAGAATGTGCTTTAGAAAATGAATAACCTGCAAAAGATTCAATCTGACGCCAGACTTCCCGGGTAATTTCTTCGGGATAACCTTTCTGGCGGCAGTTTGCAAAAAACTTATCCACTATTTTCTGAAATTCTTTTTTACTTCGGTACTTTCCACTCATAGCTCTGCGCAACACATCGGAATCGGCCAGGTCGAGACCTGCAAAATGATGACACACTTTGAGTACATCTTCCTGGTATACCATAATTCCGAAGGTCTCTTTCAGCTGTTCTTCCATAACGGGATGAAGGTACCGGAATTTATCAGGGTTGTGAAAACGGTAAATATATTCTTTCATCATTCCTGAGCGTGCCACACCCGGCCGGATAATGGAGCTGGCTGCAACCAGGGTAAGGTAATCACTACAACGGAGCTTGCGTAAAAGCCCACGCATAGCCGGGCTTTCGATATAAAAACATCCGATGGTTTCTGCCTTTTTAAGCTGTTCTTTAACCCGGAGGTCTTTTTTAAAGCTGTTTACCTGGTGGATATCAATTTTAACTCCTTTGTTTTGCAGGATAATTTCCACGCTTTCCTTGATATGTCCGATACCCCGCTGGCTGAGGATGTCCAGCTTTTCGAATCCCAGTTCTTCGGCCACATACATGTCCCAGTGCGTGGTAGGAAAGCCTTTGGGCGGTAAATCCAGAGCAGTGTAATAATGCAAAGGTTTTTCAGAAATCAAAATACCTCCGGCATGAATAGACCTTATATTGGGAAAATCCGTCATTTGGTGGCCTATCTGAATAATTTTCCGTGCAATGGAGTCGTAATGAGGGGCACGGTCAGGTTCTTCCACCAGCAAATCGATTTCCTGTTTGGGCAGGCCATACACTTTGCCCAGCTCGCGAATAATGGAGCGTCCTTTAAAAGTGGTTGTAGCACCCAGCAGGGCAGTATGTTCATGCCCGTAACGCTTGAAAATGTAATCAATCACTTCATCACGCTCTTTCCATGAATAGTCAATGTCAAAGTCTGGAGGAGAACTGCGTTTGGGGTTGATAAAGCGCTCAAAATAGAGGTTCAGGTCTATGGGGTCTACATCGGTAATTTTAAGGCAGTAAGCAACCACGCTATTGGCTCCGCTTCCTCTGCCTACATGGTAAAACCCACGGCTCATCGAATAACGGATAATGTCCCAGGTGATTAAAAAGTAAGACGAAAATCCCAGCCTGTCAATAATGTCCAGTTCGTGTTTTATACGCTCGAGTGCTGTGGGATTGTCTTTGCCATAGCGGTAAACCATCCCATCCATGGTAAGTTTTTCGAGCAAAATGCGGTCGTCATAACGGCTACCGGTAAAGGTGGCTTTGTTTTTGGGCGCATGAAAATCGAAATCTATCTTGCATTTTTCGAGAAAAAGAAAAGTGTTTTTGAGCAGGGCAGGAAAACGCTCGTAATAGCTCAATAACCGGGCAGGAGGAAGCATGATTTCTGTGGGGGAGGCACAGTCCGAAGGGGGTAACTTGCTCAGCAGGGTGTTGTTGTCAATAGCTCTTAAATGACGGTGCAGTTC
>CAYNBC010000195.1:0-2737 GCA_964395255.1 uncultured Sphingobacteriales bacterium
TGAGAATGGTGACCCATCTGGATATTACGGATGAAATGATGGATTATCTTAATCACACCATACCCCGCATATTTTAGTCTTCCATATCCAGTTTTTTACGGATGCGTGCAGGGATTGAATGTTTGTTTACCATAATAAGAGTGGTTTTGTAACGCACAAAAGCCTCGGAAGCATAAAAATAACCATCATAAATATGCCCTGTACTTCCCCATGAATTTTTTACAATATAATAAAGTGTTCCGTTTTGGTCATGCGCCATTCCTACGATATGCATACCATGGTCATCAGTGGTAGTGTAATTGTCAAATGCTTCCTGTCTGAGTTCCTGGGTAATGGTTTTTTCTTTACCTGGTTGATTAAAATGATAAATCAGAGCATCTTTTTCTTCGGGTGTCATCTCACTCCATCTGGCCTGTTCAAGGTCGGTCAAATCTTCAAAATCTTTTTCCGGAACAATGGCAATACCTTTTTTCCAGTTAAAACCTTTTTCACTGACATCACTAGCCCATGCCACAGTATAGCCTTTTTTCAAAGCGTTGTTGATAATTTCCATCATATCATCAAGCGGGACATTGTAGACTTCGCCCCATGCCCAGTTATCAGGAATTTCAATAGCAAAGGATGTATAAAAAGGATGATGAGTAAAAGAGGTAATTCCGACATAATCATCCCAGTTCAGGCCCAGGCTTTCGGCAAAAGTTCTGGGAGTATATTCTTTTCCTTTGTAAGTGAATTTTTCTGGAACCTTGCCAAGGTAGGCATCCAGAATTCCTTCAAGTCCTTTAATCCATTCTTTGCTAAGCTTTTTATTTCTGTTTTTAATAACTCCCTTTACATAGTCCGCCAGTACTTCATCCATTTCGCCATGAATATGTTTTGACTCGCCTTCAAGGAGACCAGGATATACTTCTTCCGGAACAATACCGTATTTTTTTATCACATGAATAATATCATGGAATTCGCCTCCTGCTGCAAAATTGTTATGCCCATGCATTCTGACATATTTGATGGCTTTTTCATAATATGTCATTCGAACAACAAACATTTCCGAAAGGTCATATTCTCCTTTGCCGCTTCGCAATAGTTCTGATTCAAGGAAAGAAAGTCCTGAAAAACTCCAGCAGGTACCTGAGCGATATTGATTTTTTACGGAAGTTGCCGGGAGACGGAAGTCTTCCTTAAATAAATAACCTTCTTTTTTATCCTGAGATGTACCTGTAAATGAGATTATGAACATCATGAAAATAAATAGCAAGGAACTCTTAATATGCATTTTCATAGTTTTGTGTTTTTGAAAATTGAACCATTGTAAAACGCAAAGAAAAAAAGAATTTTTTAAAAAATCCCTGTCTAAGAAATGATGTATGTTATTGTTGATATCGAAACTACAGGTTTGAGCCCATACAGGGAGAAAATCATTGAGATTGCAGCATACAAACATGATGGGAAACAGATTGTAGACAAATTTTACTCGCTGTTAAATCCTGAAAAATTACTACCCCCTCAAATTATTCAGTTAACAGGTATTACAGATAAATTGCTCGAAGATGCTCCCCGTTTTTATGAAATTGCTAAAGACTGGATTAAATTCAGTGAAGATTGTATTCTTGTAGGGCATAATATCAGATTTGATTATTCTTTTATTCAACAGGAATTTCGTTCGCTGGGTTATGAATATACCCGCAAAACATTGGATACTATAAAATTAGCCCGTAAATACATTCCTCATCTCAGTTCTTATTCCCTATCCAGCATTTGCAAACATCTTCAGATCAATAACAAAAAAGCTCACAGAGCTGATGGTGATGCGCTGGCCACTGTAGAATTGTTTGAATATCTCATGGCACAGGATGAAGACGGAGGCAAGGGCTTTTCCGAAATATCAGCTCTCCCCTTTCGTGATTTAAATCCTTCATTAAAAGTGGAGGAGCTGGAGAATCTACCTTCCTCAACGGGTTTGTATTATTTTTTTGATAATCAAGGTAATTTAATCTATATCGGAAAAAGCAAAAACATTTACAAAAGAGTACTTGACCATTTGAGAAATACCTCAACACCCCGGGCTACTGAACTCAGGCAGCAAATCGCTTCGGTAGATTTCAAGATTACGGGAAGTGAACTTATTGCGCTTCTGATTGAAGATGAAGAAATTAAAAAATATCAACCCTATTTCAACCGAGCACAAAAAAGAACAGTTTTTCCCTATGGTATATTCAGTTACTATGACTCACAGGGATACCTCAGGTTGAAACCGGGAAAAATTCATAATGGTGAAACTCCCCTGACCGTTTTTAATCATTTATCTTCTGCCAGGCAATATATAGAAAACCTTGTTGACCAATATGGTTTATGTCAGAAATTAACAGGGATATATCCAGGGCAGAATGCATGCTTTTATTATTCCATTCAACGATGCGATGGAGCATGTGTTGGTGAAGAGACTCCGGAAAAATACAATCAAAAAGTTCTTTCAGCTATTCAAACAATGACTCTGGACAATAAAAATTTTATTCTCCTCGACCACGGAAGAAATTCACAGGAAATTTCTGTAGTTGCAGTATTAAATGGGTCTTATGCCGGATACGGATTCCTGGAACAGAATATGGATTTGAAAAATCCTTATCAACTTCTGGATTATATACAACCTCGTGAAGCTACTCGTGATGCCCAGAACATCATCAAACACAGTCTTCGTAAAAGAAGTTATTTAAAAATGATTGAATTAAATACGGGCCTT
>CAYNBC010000195.1:2747-4915 GCA_964395255.1 uncultured Sphingobacteriales bacterium
TATTTATACCATTTGTCAGTATGCGTGTACTGTGTAATTTTCAGGCTTGCACTTACATGATTATTTTCTTTGAAATCCGATGCTGCGAGAGCACTTCCCAGGTTTTTCTGAGCCTGTTTAGCTTCTTTTTTCGGGAAATTTCGTTGCCTTAATTCTTTCAGCATTTCCAGTGCCCTGGTATATTCCTCTCGCTCTGTATAATAGTTTACCAGATACAAAATAAATCCCGATTCTTTTTTCAATGCATATTGATACAGAGGTTCATGTATAAGGTCAAACTCATTTACCTTATCCATTTCAAATTGCTTTTCTGCCTGTTGATATAATTGAACGGCCTGTGAATATTGTCCTTTCGCAATCAGGTCATTTACATTTATCAAAGACTTTTGATACATTACAGCAGGCTCAATCTCTTCCAGCTTTGTTCTTGCATCAGCAATATTTAATTCACACAGGGGATTTTGATCTGTTACAGTTATGACCTGGCGATAATAATTTCCTGCATCAACAAATTGCCTTGAAAGCAGGGAATTGGCTGCCTGACTTAGCAGCTGGTTGATTTGTTTCTGGGCCAGTTCACATTCCTTAGCCAGTAATCTTTGCTTTACTTCCTTCAATTTTTCTTTGATTTCAGTATCCGAATCCAGAAAATAATCCGGGAGTTTTTTCAGGAGGTCTATCAAAAGCGTTTTGGCTTTGTTTAAATCTCCTCTATCTCCATAATGAACAACAGCTTCCATTTGAGATAAAACTATGGGTTTGGCAGCCTGCGAAATCAAATTATTTAAATCCGGATTCCGGTCTACATTATACTGGTTTTCAAACCATCTGGCCTTTTCAAACAGGTCAAGTGCCTGTTTAAAATTCGATGATTCCATTGCCTTTTTACCTGAATAAATGTAATCATTGTACTGTTCCTGATTCAGCTGGTTCATTAGCTTTTGGGCTTCTTGATCCGATTTTAAATATTCGTGGTATTTTCTGGCAAGCTCAGATGCTTGATGAATAAAATTCCGCGCTACATCATAATGATGTTGTTCCAGTTCGCTGGAAGCATTTCTCAAATATTGATTATACAAAGCCTGATAGGCTTTTTGACGAACGGAAAAGAACATTTGGTGACAATCCAGTGCATGTGTGTTTGAGCAAAAATTCATATTTTTCTCAATCATCTCAAAAGCATCATCCAATTGGCCATATTTAATATAACTTTCAGTTAATGAAATATTTTCATCCAGAATATCTTGCGCTAACTCAACAGCCAGCCTGTAGGTTTGCGGGTCGGGATGATGAAGAGTAAACAGCTGGTTTAAATTGTTTATGGCATGTGAAAGCTGCCCGGAAAGATAATCACAGCGTGCCAATTGTAACAAAGCTGGAGAAAAGCCTGGCTTGAGCTGAAGAGATGCACGAAACTGAGTTTTGGCATCCTCAAGCATACCATTAGCCATCATTTCCAGCCCCCTGTGATAATAAATTTCATGCAAATGCTCCAGTGTATTTTGTATCTGATTATCAACCTTTTCTGTTAGACTTGTTAAATTTTTGATTTTAACCATAAGTTGTTCGGGGTCATATATATTTAAATTTAACCTGGCTGACATACCCGAATTTTCAAATTCCTGTAAAAAAAGATGTGAGGATTTTACCTGCGATTGATATTCATCAAGCATTTCCAGATTGGCCGGATTATAGCGACTTAAAGCCTGTATTTCCAGCTTAACCCTCTCGTTATAAAGGTAATAACGATCAATGAGCTTTATCTTATCTTCCAGCTGGGTAATGTAATAGGAAGGATAAAAGAAATCTTCAGCTGTAATGGTCATTTTCAACCTGTCTGCAGGAGCCTGTGACCGGTAAGGAAATTGAATTATACACTGTCCTTCTTTAATTTTCTGATAATTGGATTTAAAGGTTTGAACTTTCTCTCCCATTTTATTGGTTAAAAATCCCTGAACCCTGATGCTGTCAGGAATAAGATACCCGGATATATCAAACCTTTTGTAAATTACGGGCTGAATGGAAAAATCTTTATAATCAATTTGTATGCGAATTCCTGAGGCTGATTGATAAATAATTGATTCACGCACAAAAGAAAGTAAATTTTGAAAAGTTCTTGTATTGTATCCTGTAATATCTGCGTACATGGTAATCAAACGGTTTAAATT
>CAYNBC010000196.1:0-2361 GCA_964395255.1 uncultured Sphingobacteriales bacterium
CGGCTGTAAAATAGGCCATGGAAAAGATGAGTAATGGCGCTGAAATGAGAGCCACCCTGTTTATGCTTAATGGAAACGGATAGGATTTATCATGGTAAAAAGAGATAAAAAACAAGCGGATTAAAGGTTGTGAAATACTTCCCAGAAAACCCAGAAAAATGGCTATAGATAAAGGTAATCCAATGGTTTGCCAGACCATATCAGGGTTATGGATGTTCATGGTTTACTCTTTTTTTGTGTTTTTGACAAATATCTTACATAATGCACCAGCGTCCATATTTCCTGCTCAGTTAATTCAGCATGTGATGGCATAAGATTTTTACCGTTATAAATGGTTAAAAATATTCGTCCATCGCTCATTTCAGGTACTTTTTCGCTATATCGAGGTGGTGGAGGATATTTCTCCTGTTTTATCATGGGTGCATTTCTATTCCCCAATTCTCCATGACAGTGCGAGCACATACGATTAAATAATTCTGCTGCCTGATTCAGGAGTTCATCTGTCACTATCAATGGATTTTTTGTCCGGAGGATTAAACTTGTATCTATTTTTTCAGCTGAACCGTAATAAACGATATTTTCAGCGGGTTTGAACCCTGTATTCTTTTCCACCCATTCATAGCGGACTTGTTGCCTGCAGGAAATAAGTAAAAGCAGGGAAAAAATGACAATCTGCCACGAAATAAGGTATTTGTCTTTAACTACTCTCATTTGTTACGAGATGTTTTTTTCGTGGAAAAAAATAAAAAACAAATATGCCCAGTCCGGCACCCAGGATACTGAAAATAATAACGGGTGGGATGTAAGCTGAAAAGTGACTTCCTCTGATTCCGGTCGCAAACCAGGGATACTGGTAATGAATAAAAACAATCATCAGGATCGAAATAAGAAATAGTAACACTCCTCCCGAAATTGCATATTTACTTAAATTTTCATTGTTTGCGGGAGAATTTTCTTTTTCCTTTTGAGTATCATATCTGGATAAAAACTTGAGAAAAGGTATTATCATCCAGAGAAAAAAACCAAATGGAGCCAGTATCAAAGCACCATCATTCAAAGTAAAATCCAGAACATTACGGTTTAACAGGCTATCACCAGCCAATCCCATTACAACAATCTCAAATCTTTCCAGCCACATGCCCGCCAGCACCAGCCAGGAAACAACCATTCCCATCTGAAGGTTGAATCTGATTTTTCTAACCCAAAAAATCTGGACAACCAGAATGGTCAAAACCAGAACAAGTATTTCAAGAATACTGGAAGGGGAAATATGCTTTGCTAATCATCATCCATAATCGTAAAAAGCCTATAGCTACAGCACAGAAAAGAAGAAGGCCAGTAATTCCACGAATTTGTGCCTCTGTCAGTTTTTTCCAGCCTGCATATTCAGCCGCTATCAACACAACATAAACAAGGGCAAAACCCGAATACACCGCTCCCAGAACAAAATAAGGAGGAAAAACACTCTCATGCCAGTTTGATTTGACACTGACGGCAAAATCAAAGCTCACCACTGTATGAACGCTGATAACGAGTACCGTCATCAAAAGAGCCATCCTGTCAATAGCCAATTCACGAATAGTAAGAGGCCAACGCAATCCTCTCCGGACCATCCGGTGAAACAATTTGTTAATCATTCTGTTGTCAAGGGAAGCACGGTTCAACACTTCCAGCCATTCCATAAAAATAAAAAGCAGTGAAAGTATAAAATAAGTACCTATTGCATAAAAGTCCCAGGTAAGAGGAGAACCAAAATTGACAAGGAAGTAATTCAATTTAAAATTGGGATTTGGCAATAGTTCATAGAACTTTTCAGGCACTCCCAGGTGTATGACAGGCATCATACAGGCTATAAGCAAGGCCAGCACCGTGGTGCTTTCTGCCATGCGGCTGATACCGTAACGCCAGTCCTGTCGAGTGATGAGCAAAATGGCCGAAATAAAAGTGCCTGCATGTGCCAGACCAATCCAGAAAACAAAATTGGTAATTAATACGCCCCAGACAACTGTGTTGTTTAAACCCAATACGCCAAGTCCTCTGGTAAAAATTTCAAAGACAACCCATCCTCCCCAGAGAATAAACAGCAAACCTGTTAATTTCAAGCTTGCAAATACTTTATTTCTGGTAAAAGTTTTCATGACATTTTACCTGACCAGATATAAAAAACAGAGGGTAATGTATTTAACTTGCCCCACATCAGATAAACACGGGAAGTGCTTAAAGCTCTTCTAATTGCAGAAGCAGGATTGTTCAAATCTCCAAATATAAACGAGCCGGAAGGACAACTTTGCTGGCATGCTGTTTTTAATTCGCCATCTTTGACAGGACGGCTATCGGATTTTGCTTTTTGCTCGATTTTTC
>CAYNBC010000196.1:2371-4867 GCA_964395255.1 uncultured Sphingobacteriales bacterium
GATTGTAACTTCAGGATTAAAAGGAATACCCTGTTCAAAATATTCTTCGGCATGATTATCAAAATTGAATTTCCTGGCTTCATAAGGACAGTTGGCAGCGCAAAAGCGGGCACCAATGCACCTTTGATAGGATTGCTGATTCAAGCCTTCAGTGGAAGTTGATATAGCTGAAACGGGGCACACATTTTCACAGGGGGGATTATTGCATTGCTGACATAAAACAGGAACAATAATGCTCTTGTTCTCATTTTTTAGCCGGAATAGTCGAAGTTCTAGCCAGGAGAGATTTTTACTGTCATGGATAAAAATTTCTGAGCCGGGTATGTTGTTTTCTGTCATGCACGCTGCCTGACAGGCGCCACAGCCAGTGCAATTGTCCAGGTTAATGGCCATCCCCCACCAGAATGGAAAATACTTATTTTCACCTTTGTGCAGTATTTCGTTTATGTCTACCGGGCCTTCAAAAACATCTTCAAAAGAAAGTCTGGCTTGTTCGATAGCAGGTTCACCAACTTCGTTTGTATTTAAATTAATGGTTAATTTAGTCACTTCTGAAGGCAAAGAATTTAATTTTATGTCGGTATCATCATTAGCTTCAGACCTGAAAAATCCTTTTGCCATCAAGGATGTAAGTGTTCCCTCCTGCCATAAATCTGAAGAACTCATACTATATTCCCCTTCTACAAAATTTCTCCAGCTTTCATATCCACCATTTAATAATTCAATAAGATAATCTTCTGTTTGACCGGAAGAGTAAACGGATTCCAGAAGTTTTTGGGCAAAAACATGAAAATTCTGAAATGTATGGTACATCTGTAAATGCTCAATATCATTACCAACGGGAATTGAAATGCTGTCCTCGGAAGGGGTAAACTCCCGGACATTTGTAAATAAAATACGATTTTTAATCTTCAGTATGTTCTGCTCTACACCCCATTTTTTAAAGATATCCGGATTTATCCTGTCAATAATCAGTGTTTGAATTGTATTTTTCTCCAGGTCCCCAAGAAATTCCGAAATTTTTGAAAAACCTGAAAAAGACGAATAAATACCCTCGCCAAATGAAATAGTCTGGTTGTCATTATTTAAAAGTGAATTAATCTTAGCACTCCAGTACTGTGGCTGAAATTCATTAAGACCACAATATACAATCGCCCTTTGTTCATTGTCTTTTAAAATTGCGGCCAGTTTTTTTATATCATTCCTGCTATTGCTTTTGAAGGAGCCTGTTTTCAATTGTTGATACAACTGCTGAAGAAATCCGGCAAGCTGTTCTCTCTTTACAAATATTTGATTATCTGCCTTGTAGCTGGATGAAGCAATGCTATCGCTGGAATGAATCCATTGCATTCCTGTATTGGATGCCCACAATTTGCTGAAGGTTACGGGAGCATAACCATGGGTAAATGGAATTCCTGAAAAACTGAGCAATAAATGGGCTTTATGAAATTTCATAAAAGGTAATACAGCCTTTCCTGTTTTTAATCGTGAAATCTCCAGTAAAGCATCCTGGTTGTGTAAATTAATAAATAAGGTCTTAAGATTAAATTTTTCACAAAATTGACGGACTAATTTTTCATAAATCCGGGAATTCAAATCGGGTGCAATAAACCATCCGGAAGAATGGGTTGATGGGGTGAGTACCTTGTGAAGCTTGTTCAAATATTTATCCCGGGCTAAGGCAATGTTCTCAGCTCCCGTAAGTACATATTTTTCAAATGTTTTTCTCAATAGAAACAATCCCCGGTGGCAGAGGGCACCTCCAGTTAAAGGAAATTCAGGATGTCCTTCAATTTTAAAAGCTTTCCCCTGCCATAATGAAACAATCACAGGGCAATGATTGGAACATAATGAGCAAGCCGTAGCTACTTTTTGGACATTATCTTCATGAAACTTATAATCACTCGTAAAAGCTTCAAATTTATGCGTTGACGGAACACATGAAGTAAATATAAAACCGCCAGTAAACGTGGTAGTTACACCTAAAAAATTCCTCCTTGTTAACCTGGCTTCGGTCATTTTCATTGCTGTTAATAATGGCAAATAGTGCAATTCGTCCAGCTCAACGACACATTTTTTATCTTTAGATTTGTTAATCCTGCATAAAAGTAATTTGAAAAATCCGGGGTACTCCGTTCATGACAGGAAATACAGTTATGCATTGAAAACTGTCCCGAAAGCAGTGTAGGTTCATCCTCTGGATTATGGCAGATTTCACATTTCAACTTTGCTGTTTTTACATGAGATACATGATTAAAATGAACATAAGGAGGCAACCTATAAGACTTTGTCCAGGGAATCGGAGTTTGGCTTTCAAAATATTTTTTTATTCTTGAAATTTCTTCTTTGCCTGTATTACTTCCCTCTTCAATGTATCGATGACATTTCATGCACAGAGCAGCATCTGGCAGACGGGTAATTTCATAATTTATGTTATTCCAGTGACAATAATAGCAGGAAATGTTATATTCAACAGCATGTTGATTGTGATTAAAT